>CAWVWD010000061.1:0-12643 GCA_963933585.1 uncultured Saprospiraceae bacterium | reverse complement strand
CTATAAAAGCCAACTTAAGTAGGTAGGTATGGATAATCGTCACTTTTTAGGAAGTGTTTTTTTGTTAAATTTTCTCAAAAAATAGTTGAATAGTCGCTCTATTGAAGTGTTTTTTTGAGAAAAAAATAACGGAAAAAGACAAACTTAAAAGTGTCAATTGTTTGTGCCTACCTACTTATAACATAATATGTCTGGAACAAGAAAGGATTTTAGCGATATACTATTTATCAATTAAACGGTATAGATTTTGAAAACCAATACCGTTTTTACTTATACAAAAGCAATATTAATCTCGCTCCATTCTCACTTCTTTCAGTGTCAACAAATTACTTGCATTCGTGCGTAAACCAATCACATTACTTGCCGCAAAACGTGCCGTTTCGTCATAAAATAGAAAGATAACAGGCGCTTCCTCTATAATAATTCGTTCCATTTGTTGATACAAATCAAAACGTTTTATATCTTCATTTTCACGCAAAGCTTCTTCATATAATGTATCAAATTCAGGATTTTTAAAACGAGTATAATTCGGAGGTGCAGGGTTTTTACTATAAAAAAGCGACATATAATTCTCTGCATCAGGATAATCCATAATCCAAGAAGCACGAAAAAAAGTCGCTTGTCCTTTCTTCATCATTTCCCGCAAAGTCGCTGATTCCAATAGCTCAATTTTAACTTTCACGCCCAAATCTTCCCATTGTCGAGTGATAAACGTACATAAATCCAAATAATCGTTATTCGTATATAACTTGATTTCCGACATTCCTTTTCCGTTCGGGAATCCGGCTTCCGCCAATAATTGCCGAGCCTTCGAAGGATTGTAATTGTAACCTTTCACTTTTTCGGCATCAAATGATGGCAAACCAATTGGTGTAAAACCAGAAGTTGCCGGTTGTCCGACTGAGTTTCGCAATTCTCGAAGCATTTTCTCACGGTCAAAACCATAATTTAAGGCTTGTCGTACTTTCTTATTTTTTAACGGACTATCATCTTCTATCGCTTGCGAAATTCCCAAATACTCAGAGTTCAAAAATGGTGTTTTGAAAAACTGCATTTCATTTGAATTTTCAGGTCGCAATGTCCCATCTTTTTTTAGTAAATCGTCGACATAAGATGATTCCAAACCACTCAGAAAATCTAATTTTTTGATTCTGAAATTCAAATAAGCGGTATTTCTATCATTGACAAAATTGACTCGAATCCCATCTAAATATGGCAAACGTTCACCATTTTTATCCATTTCAAAATAGTTTGGATTTTTCGTCAAAATCAATGCTTGATTTTCTATCCATTTTCGAAATTGAAAAGCACCAGTTCCAACAGGGTTTGCTCGAAATTTTGAACCATAAAAATCAACCGCTTCTTTTGGTACAATAGAGAAATATTGCATCCCACAAATTCCCAACATTGGTCGAAACGGTTGCAATAATTTTAACACGAAAGTCGAATCATTTGGAGCAGCAAACGGCTGAATCGTATCAATTTTTCCCCTCAATAACCAAGTTCCGGTCGAACCAACGTCCGCATCAATAATCCGATTAAAACTATATCGAATATCTTCCGCCACAACTCTCCTACCCTTTTTATTAGTAAAACATTCATTATCATGAAAAAATACATCTCCCCGAATTGTGAAGGTATAAGTTAAACCATCATCTGAACTTATCCAACTTTTAGCGACACAGGGTTGAACTTTCAAACTATCATCCAACTGAACTAACGTACTAAATACTTGATTCACCACCCAAATGTTACTCTGATTTCGAGCAAACGCAGGATCAAGAGAAGTCACACTACTCACTTCATTATAATGAAAAATATCTAAGTGTGAAGTGTCGGTTTGTGTATTGCGGCAAGCGGTTATTAGTAAAATTGATAAAAAAATAAATACGATTTTTTTCATTATAATTGGTGATTGATTATTCAATTTTCCATTAAAAAAGCCGTTTCAACGAAGTCGAAACGGCTTTTTAATTATTTATAAATTACAAAATAATCGTTTTACGATAAAACTCGCAACCCGAAATTCGCAACTCTTTTAATCGACAATTTTCGCTGTAATCGTAACCAAAGAAACTGGAGGATCAGTATTTGCAATAATTGTAACTTCTTGCTGATCTTCTAAACCAATTTCTTTATCTTCTTTAGCCGTATAAACCACTTTGATTTCGCCAGTTGCACCTGGAGCGATTGCGTTCTTTGAATATTCAGGAACCGTACAACCACAAGATCCGCTTGCGAATTCAACGATTAACTCCTCTTTACCAATATTCGTAAATTTGAACGTATGCTCAACCGTTTCTCCTTTTTTCACTTTACCGAAATCGTGAGCTTCTTTTTCAAAAACTAATTCTGTTGTATTCAAAGAATTAATATCGATAAAACCAGTTGCATCGCTCAAACCTGCACAAGGAATCGTATCGTAACTAACGATAATTTCATCATTAGAAATATCCGTTGTGATTTCAGTTGGTCCAGACATAATTTTAAAGTCGGTACGACGATTCACCTCATGTTCTGAATCCGGACATTTCACACCGTCTTGACAACTATTCAATAATACGGTTTCACCTTTACCAACCGCAACGATTCTATCCTCAATAATACCTCTTTTTACTAACCATGCTTTTGAAGAAACCGCACGACGTTGAGATAAAGCTTGATTCGAAGGCTTGCTACCTTGAGCATCCGTGTGAGATGCTAACTCAATCACCATTGTAGGATATTTGTTCATCAACTTCAAAACCTTAGTTAATACAGGTTCTGCATCCAAACGAATTTTCGAACTACCCAAATCAAAATTCAAACCTCTCATTACGATTGGCTGTCCTGTTGTAGTTGTCGTCGTTTTCGTTCTCTCGTTTCTTTCAATTGTCGGAGCAACTTCACCCAAAACAAACTCTGTAACGAAAGTTTTAGAATTCATTACCGCTTTAGTTGTAATGGTTTCTTTTTCACCGTTGTAACATTCACGAGTTGCGATGATTTCGTATTCTTTTTCTAAATCTAAAGGAAACTCAAATTTGTTTCCACGAGGATTCGTTTTCATTTGACCTTTTGCTACACCCACTTCTCTTAACTCAATGGTCACACCTTTGATAGGTCTTTTGTTTTTATCAAGGACACTAACATCTAAACTAGCAATAACCGGTTTAGGAAATTCAACTTGGAAAATATCGTCTCCAGCCGTTCTCCATGAATCTTCTTTATCGAAAGTTTCTCCTTTTGTTAATGATTTCGCACCTCTACGGTTAGAAACCAAAAAGCCATGATAACCCTCTTGATCCAATACGAAGTATAATTCATCCGCTTCCGTATTGATGCTTTTACCTAAATTATCAACATTGTCCCATTTTACACCATTTTGGTCCGCTACGAAAATATCGTAACCACCGATAGCAGGATGTCCTGTTGAAGCAAAATATAATTGATCATCTTTATAAAAAGGTGTCTCATCGTCACCCATCGTATTTACATCTGTACCTAAACTAATTGCAGGTTCCGCAGCAGTTGCCGATTCCAAAATAGACACATAAATATCCCATCCACCTTGTCCACCGGGCATATTAGATACAAAAAATAACGCATCATTTCCATTCACTTTACCAAAAGCAGGCTGCTTACTCATATAAGCGTCATCATTGATACCACTTACTTCTTGAGCTTCTCCCCATTTTCCACCTTCCTTTTTAGAAACGAAGATTTTTGAAGTTGCTAAAACATCACCTTTTCTTGTTGTTAAAGTATAATACATATAATTTCTATCATCAGACATGGTTACGTTTCCAACGTGAGTACCCTTCTTATTAATCACATCACTCACCAATTGACCTTCGCTCCAATCGCTACCAGACTTCGTAGATTTATACATTCTTTTGAAATGATCTCCTTTACGGAGCACAACTTTATCTGATTTCAAACTTGTATAATACATTTCACCTTCATTTACATAAAATGGAGACCATTCTGTATAAGCAGAGCTAAATGCACGAGTTGTTCTATTTTCAACGGAAATTTCAGGATCAGCTTCAGGAAGTGTTTGTACTAGCATAATACCAGCTTTCTGAATCTCAGCCATTTTTTTCATATTCGCATCAGCAGTAGAACCTATGAAAGCATCAAATGCCTCAAGTGCTTTATCATACTTTTTATCAATTTTCGAAGCATAACCTAAATGGTAATTTGCATTTGGATATTTACCATTCTCATCCGCTCTAATTAATTTTTTGTACCAACTTGCTGATTTACGATAATTTCTTAATTCGCTATAAAGCATAGCAATATTATGAATTACATCAACATTGTCTTGAATATTATCTTCACCATCTTCGTAGGCTTCTAGATACCATTCTAAAGCCGTATAATATTCTAGTTTGGCTAATTCTTTGTTAGCTGCATCCAGTTTATCGATGCTCATAGGTTGAGCTGATAACTGCTGAAAGCCGATAGCCGCAATTAAAAGAAATAGGAAGCTTAATTTTTTCATTGTATATTTTTTTAGACTTTAAATATTTTAGATAAATTAAAAAAGTAAAATACCTAAATATCTAAATCGTTTTTTTTCAATCAAATAATTCTAAAACTCAAATCAGAAATTGGTTAATTAGAAGGTTTATCTAACTAACCAATCACTAACTAACCAATCACTACGTACGAGGATTGAAAATTACAGGAGGAATAGTTGGAGTTTTAGGAATACGAATAATATAACCTACGCCAATTTCAAATCCACCTTGATAATTACTGTAAGAACTCAAAGGAGAAACATTAAAGTCATATGCAACACCAACTACCAAGTTTTTGAACTCAACACCAGCTAAAATCATAGCCGCATCATTCACACGATAACCTAATCCCATATTAAAAATAAAATCTCCATCTTCACCTATTTTGTAACCTGCGATAGCTTGTGCAATAATCTCACTTGTTCCTGCCTGTGTCGCAAAGAATGCTTGAGGCGTCAATTGCCATGCTTGATTTAAAGCGAAAGTTGCACTTGCATGAGCAACGATTTTTTGAGGGACAATAGAAGTAGAACTTGTCATCAAGCCACTAGTTTCAGGTTCTGTAATATGGAACATACTTGCACCGATATTCCAGGACAAATTAGCAGAAGGACGTGCACGAAAGTCAATACCAGCTGCATAATCTAAATAACTTACGTTATCTGATAATCCCGCTTCATTAGTTTGACCATCGAAGATTCCACCACCAGTATACTGATCTGCATAAATTAATGCTGTTCCATCAGCACGACGTTGCATTTGACTTACTTGACCACCAAACGTTAAAATATTTTTACGCATTGGATCTAATGCCAAATGATACGCTAAAGCACCGCCAATATTGGTTTGTTGGTAGTTGTAAGTTCCTGATTGATCATTCAAAAAGTGAACGCCAACACCAATCCAATCTTTTCTACGGAAGCCACGAGAAATCGGCGCGTCAATGTAGAATGATGGTGTACGAAATTGATTTTCTAAAAGAGATCCCCACTGATCACGATAAATTCCACCAATTCGAGCCGTTCCCTTGAATGAACCAGCTTTCGCAGGGTTCATGGTCATTGGAGAAAGGTTAAATTGTGAAAAATGAATGTCTTGGGCACTTATTATGCCAATAGAAAATAGTAGGAATACTAAACAGAGTAAGGTTTTCAGCTTCATGCTCAAGCTATTATATTGTTAATTAATAAATAATAAACATCATTTATCTATCAATATTTGAGATGAATTACGCTTAAACTAAAAAGTTCGAGTAAGCATCCACGAAATATCGGCTTATCAATGTTTATTTTGGTTTTATAATCACGGCCTATCAAGCCATCAAAAATTCTTATGATTTAAGTTTCCTCACAAGTTAAACGATAATACTGAAATCAAATAACATTCAAGCGTTAAATTTACAAAGGGGAGGAATTTTCAAACTAATTTTATGCCTTAGCGAACCAGTAACAAATAATTTACCCGCTCTAACTCGTTCTTTTTGCTTCTAAAAACTTAAAAAACCAGTCCGTATCCAGCCTGTGCACTGATTTTTATAAATAATTTAAAAATAAAAATAATTTCGTCATAACGGATAGGTTATTTATTACCTATGCCCTTAATATGAAGGCAAGATAAAAAAATTGTGTGGTAACCTGTCTTTACCTTTGATTAATTTGTTGCAATCTTGATTTTTTCATGACGAAAGGAGGTCGTATTTAAGATTACGAATTACAGGTTTGGTCGTTTTTATATGACTTTCTTTTAAAAATATTATTTTAGACAAGTCAAGCGAAAACTCGTAACTCACTCCTCAATAAACTCTTCATCACTTTGTGTAACATAATCTGAAAAATCTTTATACGGATAATCATTATATTCACAAATGGCATGATGTATTTCAATAAAAATTCGATCTTCCCGAATCTTATTCATTAATCCTGACCGCTTCATTTCGTCCCTAACTCGACCTTTTATTCCTATTAAATAAAAGTCAATTCCCAACCGATGACAACCATCAATGACATCTTCCATCGCATGAAATCCGCTGGAATCCATTGTATTGATACTACTTGCATCTAAGAAAAATGCTTTTAGTTCCGGTTTATTTTTAATTTCATTATTAATAACTTTTTTGAAAAAATTGACATTGGCAAAATATAGACGTGCTTCAAAACGCATGATTAAAGTATGAGGGCGAACTTTAAGATTGGAAAAACGAGTGACATCTTTATAGTAGGTTTCATCCGGAATTTTGCCTAAAATCGCATAATTAGGAAGTGTAGTTTCATAAATTACTATGACCATTGAAATTACAACACCTAGCAAAATACCTTCTTCAATTCCTAAAAATAATGTTCCTGAAAAAGTAAAAATAAGTACCCAAAAATCCTTTCTATCGACATACCAAAGTTTCTTGACTTCCTTTGTATCTATTAATCCATAAACCGAAAGCATAATAATTGAAGCTAAAATTGGTTTGGGCAAATAATAAAATAAACCAGTCAAAAATAATAATGTCAAAATAATAAATAGACCAGTTACAATAGAGGCTAAACCAGTTTTTGCTCCGTTTTCATCATTTACGGCTGTTCTTGAAAAACTTCCTGCCGTCGTATAACTTTGAAAAAATGAACCAAAAATATTCATCAAACCTAATGCAGCTAATTCCTGATTTGGAAATAAAATATAATCTTTATGCTTCGATTCCATTGCTTTCGCAATAGCGATAGATTCAATAAATCCTAATAATCCAATCGTTATAGCCGTAGGAATCAAAGACTGAATATTATTAAAATCAAAATTCGGTAAAATGAAACTCGGTAAACCACTTGGTACCTCACCAACGATTTTCACTCCATATTCATCCAACCCCAAGCCCCAAGTCACCAATATTCCAACTGAAACTGCCATCAATGCACCAGGAATAATAGGAATAATTCTCTTAACTAAAAGAATTAATACAATACCACTAATTCCAATTGCCAATGCAAAAAAATTAGTATTGGGTAGCTGCTCAAATACATTCATTATCAAATAATGAATGTGTTTATTATTTTCAATATCAACGCCCAAAAGATGTTTAAATTGACTAAATGCAATAATCACAGCAGCAGCGGACGTAAAACCACTAATAACTGGATGCGATAGATAATTCACCAAAAAACCCAACCGAAAAAAACCTAGTGATACCTGAACAAAACCAACCATTAAAGCCAATGTAATCGCCAGTTGTAGGTATTCCGCCGTATTTACTTCTGCTAATCCGCCAATTCCTGTTGCGACCAAAAGTGAAATCATTGCCGTTGGGCCAACAGCTAATTGTCGGGATGAACCAAAAATAGCATATATAAAGCATGGAATAATCGCTGCATACAAACCATAAATAGCTGGCAGACCGGCAATCATTGCATACGCCATCCCTTGCGGAATCAACATAATTCCGACCGTTAAACCTGCTGTAATGTCATCCTTTAAAAATACTTTAGGATAATTAGGTAACCAGGTTGTTATAGCAATATGGCGTTTTTTTACTTTGAAATATTTTGAGGTCATTTATTAAATTTTTATACAATATTAAGAAGGATTTCTGAATGATGAAAGATCTTACCTCAATTTTTGTAGCGGAATACTTACTTTTGCGTAGTTTTTAAGTGCAAAATTAAATAAACATTATTTCGAAAACGAAGCTGAAGCTTCGTTCTATATTTTCAAAATCATATTATGATACTAAAAAATATGCTTTTATTAATCGCTTTTTTGGTGACAATAATAGTAAACGCACAAGATAAGGAAAAATGGGATGTGCTGAATCCCCCAGGCGAATTCAAAGAAGTTGAGTTCACCACAGACGAAGGAACTTGGATGAATTTGGACGTAAGTCCTGATGGTCAAACGATTATTTTCGATATGTTGGGCGATATTTATTCGATTCCAATCGCTGGCGGAGTAGCGAAAGTTTTACGTGAAAATCATGCGTTTGAAGTACAGCCAAGATTTTCACCAGATGGAAAACAAATTACATTCACCTCTGATGCTGGCGGCGGAGATAATATTTGGACGATGAACGCTGACGGTTCAGAAGCCAAACAAGTGACAAAAGAGTCTTTTCGCTTATTAAATAATCCAGTTTTTACGCCTAATGGCGAATATATTGTTGCTCGTAAACATTTCACCTCTGGGCGTTCACTTGGAGCAGGAGAATTGTGGATGTACCACAAAACTGGTGGAAGCGGAATCCAAATTACAAAACGCAAAAATGACCAACAAGATTTAAATGAGCCCACATTTTCACCTGATGGAAAATATATTTATTATTCAGAAGACGTCTATCCCGGTGGTTATTTTCAATATAATAAAGATCCAAATTCACAAATTTTCGTGATTCGTCGTTTTGACCGAGAAACTGGAAAAATCGAAACAGTAACTGGTGGACCTGGTGGCGCAATTCGTCCGCAGATTTCGCCAGATGGAAAAACAATGGCGTTTGTAAAACGGGTACGTACAGAAACAGTTTTGTATTTACACGATTTAGAAACTGGAGAAGAATGGCCAATTTTCAGCGGATTATCAAAAGACCAACAAGAAGCTTGGACGATTTTCGGAATTTATACCGGTTACAACTGGTTGCCCGATAATAAACATATTGTGATTTGGGGAAATGGGAAGTTTTGGAAGGTCAACGTAGAAACTGAAAAAGCAGAAAATATACCTTTCAAAGTCAACGCAAAACATAGAATTTATAACGCCGTTCGTTTCCGTCAAGAATTAGATGCAGATAATTTTGATGTAAAAGTAATTCGTCACGCCGTGACTTCTCCAGATGGAAAAACATTGATTTTTAATGCTGTCGGTTACTTATGGCAAAAGAAATTGCCGAATGGCGAACCCAAACGATTGTTACCAGACAATAATGATTTTCAGTTTGAAGCAAATTTTTCAAAAGATGGAAAGTCTCTAGTTTTCGTGACTTGGGACGATGAAAAAGGTGGTGCTGTTTATACAATGGATGCTTTAGCAAAACGTACCACACCAACAAAATTAACGACAACCAAAAGTATTTTCAGAACGCCAAAATTTTCACCAGATGGCAAAACCATCGTTTACCGAAAAGAAGGTGGAAATATGCAGCAAGGATTTACACATTCCAAAAATACAGGAATTTATACCGTTTCCACAACTGGTGGAACATCAACTTTTATAACTAAAAATGGTGCAAATCCAGAGTTTTCAACAGATGGAAAACGCCTTTTTTACAATACTGGCGGTTACTTATTTGGTGGGAAAAATAAGTCTTTAAGTAGCGTAAAATTAGACGGAACAGACCAAAAAACACATTTTGAGTCAGAATATACCAATCAATGGTCGTTAAGTCCCGATAATAAATGGTTGGCGTTTTCGGAGTTATACAAAGTTTACGTGGTACCATTCCCAAAAACAGGAAAAACAATCAGCCTTTCGGCAAATACCAAAGCCATTCCAGTGGCACAAATCGCAAAAGATGCTGGAATTAATTTGCATTGGTCCGCCAATTCTGAAAAGGTAATGTGGACGTTAGGCGATGAATATTATTCAACGACCTTGCAAGAACGTTTTATGTTTTTGGAAAATGCAGCCGATTCAATTCCGCCCTTAGATACCGTCGGTTTAAAGATTGCTTTAAACCTAAAAGCGGATAAACCAGAAGGTGTAACTATTTTCCAAAATGCGAGAATTATCACGATGAAAGGTGATGAAGTTATTGAAAATGGCACAATCATTATCACCGGAAATAAAATTTCTTATGTAGGTGATGGCAAAAATATAAAATTAGATAAATCGGCAAATATCATTGATGCACAAGGCAAAACAATTATGCCGGGAATCGTTGATGTGCATGCACACGTTGGGAACTTCCGCTACGGTTTGAGTCCGAAAAAGCAATGGGAATATTATGCAAACTTAGCTTACGGCGTTACAACGGTTCACGATCCGAGTTCTAATTCTGAAATGATATTTTCACATGCAGAAGCCGTAAAAGCAGGAAATATGGTCGGTCCCAGAATTCACTCCACTGGTGTGATTCTCTACGGTGCAGACGGTGATTTCAAAGCCGTTGTGAATAACTTAGACGATGCAAAGTCAGCTTTACGCAGAACGAAAGCTTATGGTGCATTTTCTGTAAAGTCATATAATCAACCTCGCCGTGAACAACGTCAGCAAGTGATGGAAGCAGCTCGTCAATTGGATATTATGGTCGTGCCAGAAGGTGGCTCGTTTTTCTATCATAATATGACCATGATTTTGGATGGACATACCGGTGTAGAACATAATATTCCGGTTGCACCAGCTTTTAATGATGTCGTGCAATTATGGTCAAACTCAAAAACTGGTTATACTCCGACTTTAATCGTGAATTACGGCAGTGTAAATGGTGAATATTATTGGTACCAAAACACCAACGTTTGGGAAAAAGAACGCTTATTGAACTTTACGCCTCGTGCGATTATCGACAGCCGTTCTCGTCACCGTATGATGTTGCCAGATGAAGAATATCAAAACGGACATATTTTGACTTCAAAATCTTGTAAAAAACTAACCGATGCAGGTGTAAAAGTGAACTTAGGTGCACACGGACAGCTTCAAGGCTTAGGCGCTCATTGGGAACTTTGGATGTTACAACAAGGTGGAATGACGAACTTAGAGGCTTTACGAGCAGCAACGATGAACGGTGCTTCTTATATCGGAATGGATAGCCAAATCGGTTCTTTGGAAGTTGGAAAATTAGCCGATTTAATCGTAATGGCCGAAAATCCTTTAGAAAATATTCGTAATTCTGAAAGTATCATTTATACAATGGTTAACGGTCGTTTATACGATTCCGAAACGATGAATGAAATTGGAAATCACGAGAATACACGCACGCAATTCTATTGGGAAATGAATAAATATAGTCAGAATTTCCCGTGGCATGAAGCAACGAATAGTTTTATGCCAACGCAGTGTAAGTGTCGGAATTAGATGGGATGCACCGCAGCGTTTTAGGGAATTTTAGAAAGTTTTTTTGACTTTCTGTCATTTCTATCCTGTGGGCAATTACCGAGCAAATCGGGATAGGCGGCACTCAGCTTTTTTGGTTGAGTGCCGTTTTTTTTGTTTGTGAAGAAATCTTTTATCTTGAGTTTGAATATCTTTAAATTCAAAATTTAACTATGAAACAATTTTTAAATTAACCTTTTATCTTCTAACGTTATCAATTGTCTTGTTATTAACTCAAACCTGTGAAATTGAAAATCAATCCTCAAAAAAGCAATTAATATTTAATACTGATACAGTCAATTATTATGTGTCTATTTTAAATGAATTAATGGATAGTTCAAAGTATTTTATGGATTATGATGCGAGTAATATTGCTCACTATTATAATGACGAATTAACAAATAACATAAAATCCGAAAATTCCTTAATATGTAGTGATAGAAGTAGATGTGAACTTGGACTTTCTGCTGAAAGTTATAAAAATGTGTTTAAATCTATTTTAAATAATCCTGATATTATTGATGTTTTTATGAAAGTCGCTAAAAATGGGGGGATTTATATTACGTCCCAAAACAGATGGAAATTTTGTTCATTGGCGAGCTAAAATTAAGGAAATACAAGATAGTTTGGATAACACTATAATAGAAGTGTTCTATGTTTCTAAACTTGAAATAGATACAACTTATGGTAATGATGAGGTATTTTTAGAAAATGATTCCATTAATATTGATGCTCTGAATGGAAACAATAGAATTAAATATCAACATGTGATGTTGTTAAAAAAAAATGGAAACAAGAAAATGGATATATCAAAATTGAAATGTTTATTAAACTCCATGGTGGACAGTTTGAGAAGGAGGAAAAAGAAATTGAATTTATAAATTAGTAGACATAACTATGAAATTCATCATTAGCACCTTTATTATAGTTTTGTTTTCAATGCAATTTTTCGCTCAGCAAGATAGTATCTTAACCAAAGCTGAAAATTTAGCTTGGCTGGAAAATTTCAAAAAAATAGAAACGAGAGCGGAACAGGTTGAAGCGATTAAAGCTAAGATTATTGCAGACTCAAGTGATCATAAAAAACAAGGCATTACAAGAATAGTCGGTACAAAAGAAACTTGGCATAAATCAGATTCTTT
>CAWVWD010000060.1:0-12959 GCA_963933585.1 uncultured Saprospiraceae bacterium | reverse complement strand
AATAATTACCAATTTATCGAGTATTTGACTCAGAATCCATTTACACAAAAAGATATTTGGCGTATTCCTGAAAATTCGCCGATTAAAGCGAGTAAGTTGGAAGTCGTCAAAAAGTTATTGGCATTAAAACAGAAAGCGGAAAGTGAAAATAATGCGGATGCGTATTTTGAATTGGCAAATGCATATTACAATTTCACGTATCACGGAAATAGTTGGATGATGTTCAGTTATGGAAAATATGCATACGAAACTAGTAGAAATTCAGAACCTGGTTATGGCGCATATTCGTTCTATCCAAATGGAGAAAGGTATTTTGAGGTATATTATGGTTGCGATAGAGCGAAAGGTTTTTATCAAAAAGCGGTGGATACGGCAATGGATAATGTAGAATTGGAAGCACGAGCAGCGATGATGGTGGAATTTTGTAAAGAGAAAAAGCAATCAGTTAGAAATTCACAAGCTGGAAAAAATGTTAACTTTTCGGATGGTTACTTATATGAATGGAGCAGAAAATATAACAAAACACAGGTTTATCGAAAGAGTAATTGTTTGCCGGTTAATAAACTTAGAAAGAAAGAAATTGAAAGTATTGGACATTGATTTTTAGACCTATTTTTTAAGTCTTGCATAAGGTAAGCTTCTGAGAGGACTTAAATTCAATTATTTTACTTAAATATCTAATAATCAATTATTTAAATATGATAATATAAGATTTAATAAGTGATTTTTTTGAAAAAAAATTCCTGCTAGGTCTGTTTGAATTAACAAAATTAAAAATCAATTTTGGGACGAATTGTTCTTATTAATAATGAACACAATCGGTTTCAATCCTGTCAGATCTTCAAAATCTGACAGGATTTTATCCACCATTCCAATTTAATTTATCCCATATAATTCAAGTTGTTTACTCATTAACGGTCGAAACAAAAAAGGAAAAAAAGATAATACAAGCATTGCTGGATAGCCATACGGTAACATTGGACTTTCATATTTTGATTCAAGAACTTGATACGATTTAGCTCCTTTGTGATGATGGTCAGAATGTCGAGTTAATTCAAATAATAATACCCTACCGACTATGTGATCGGAGTTCCAAGAATGTTGGGCATTTACCCTTTCGTATCGGCCATTAGGTAATTTTTTACGACGTAATCCATAATGTGCAAAATAATTTTGCGACTCTAATATCGCAATGCCATAAATACTGGCAATAAAATAGCATCCCATTGCATATAGACCAAAGCAATAGTAGATTCCAATAAATAGTAATATTGGTAAAAGGGTATAGATAATCATAGGACTCAAGGTGGAATTTTTCCCTTGTGCTTTTAACCTTTTTGACTCCAATTTCCACGTTTTAAAATAGCCACCGATTTGAGATTTTATAGCAAAAAGATAAAAATTATCGCCCTTTTTTGCAGAGGTAAGGTCTTCTGGTGTTCCGATATCTTTATGATGTCCGCCATTGTGATAAGGCACAAAGTGATTTTGAATTGCCGTGGTCAGTAATATTTGAGCAAAAAACTGTTTCAAAAAATTATTCGTTTTATGTCCAAGTTCATGTCCCACGTTGATGCCAATAATACCAAGAATCGTCCCCATCATAAACACCCTCGCTATAATGTCCGAGTTCGTTAAAGTTAGGTCAGCAATAGATATAAAAAAGGAATAGATTACAAAAAGATGCAGTGGAACCATTAGATATAATATGATATCATAAAAAGAATCTTCCTTGGCCAATTCTTTTTCTGTTTCAATAAAATTATATCTATCTGGAGGAAAAATCCACTCAATAATGGGTACAGACACATAAAGGAAAATAATTCCAAAATAAGCGTAAATTCCTGTTGTATTAAATGTTAATAGTGCCAAGAAAGGAATAATATATGCTGCAGCGTACTTGATTTTTCCCATGATTGAGCGTATTTTCATTAGTTGAAAAATATAGTCGAATTATTTATAAAAGAGAGTAGGTTATTTACTTCTTGTGCTCTAAATATAGTTTTTTTTATAAGGTTTTCAAAGCTAAAAAAATGTTAAAAACATAACCAGAAACCGTCATACTGAACCTGTTTCGGTATGACGATTTTTGAATTTTTCATAAAGCTAATTTATTCAAAAAAACGTCCAATCGCTTTTGCTACATTTTGTCCATCCATTGCAGCGGAAAGAATTCCACCGGCATAACCGGCACCTTCACCACAAGGAAAAAGTCCTGAAATATCTTCGTGCATAAAGGTTTCTTTATTTCTTGGAATTCGAATTGGCGAACTGGTTCGACTTTCTAGCCCGATAATATTAGCGTTTGAAGTATAATAACCGTTTAGTTTTTTACCAAAATTTTTCATGCCTTCTTGCAATCGTTTGGAGATAAACGGCGGCAACAATTCATTCGTTTTTTGGGAATGTAAACCTGGAATATAGGACGTATCATTTAAGTCAGGCGATAAATTACCGCTGACGAAATCTGTCATCCGTTGAGCTGGAGCTTTTTGTGTGCCGTCGCCTGATTGAAACATTTTTTGTTCAACCGATTTCTGGAATTCCATTGCTGCGAAAACACCATATTTATGAAACTCTGGAATATCGGATAATTCTACAGCCGTGACTAATCCTGAGTTTGCGAATGGAGAGTCCCGACGAGAAAGTGACATTCCGTTCACGACTAATTCGCCAGGGGCAGTCGAAGCAGGAACGACCAAACCTCCTGGACACATACAAAATGAAAAAACGCCTCGGTCTTTCACTTGACAAACGATTCCATAACTCGAAGCTGGTAAGTTTTCTTCCCGCTTTTCTTGTCCGTATTGAATTTTATCAATCAACGGTTGCGGATGTTCGATGCGAACCCCGAGTGCAAACGGTTTTGCTTCAATCGTAATATTTTTGCGATGCAGTAAATGAAAAATATCTCTTGCCGAATGACCAGTTGCTAAGATGACGGCTTCTGCCAAATACTCTTCTTTATCGTTCGTAACGACGCCTTTTATTTTATTTTCATTAATAATAAAGTCCGTTACAAACGAATCAAAATGAACTTCGCCACCATGTTTTTCTATCGTTGCTCGAATATTTGCTACGATTTTTGGCAACTTATTGGAACCGATATGCGGATGAGCATCCATCATAATATCGGTATTTGCTCCGTGTTCTACTAATAGTTGCAGGGATTTTTGAATATTTCCTCGCTTATGAGAACGAGTGTATAATTTTCCATCAGAATACGTTCCCGCACCACCTTCTCCAAAGCAATAATTAGAATGTGGATTCACTTCACCATCCTGCTGAATCGCTCGCAAATCCCGACGGCGAGCTTGAACATCCTTTCCTCTATCCAAAATAATGGGTTTCAATCCCAACTCTATCAACTGTAAAGCCGCAAAATATCCTGCCGGCCCAGCACCAACGATAATTACTCGTTTTGCTTTTTCAACTGATTTATAATTCTCTAAAATCGCAGCTTCAGCCTGATGCGTTTCATCTTGATAAACTTCCACTTGTAACCGAAAAATAGGACGCTTTCGAGCATCAATTGAGCGACGAATCACTCGAACTTCTTTCACCTCAGACTCCTTCAAGCCACTTTTTCGAATGGCCACTATCCTAATCTTCGCCTCATCATTAAGGTCATTTGGCGGAATCGCTATATCTACTTTTTTTATCATGTCTCTTTTTGAAAACTAATTTAAGCACGAAGCTAAAAAATAAAGTAAAATCGTCATGCTGAATTTATTTCAGCATCTCCTATAGGCAATAATGCTCAGCTTCACTAAAATTGAGTACTTACATTTAGGAGATACTTAAACCTACCCACAAAGAACTATAAAAAGCACAAGATTCCTATGTTCTACTCAAGATTTTCTAAAAACGTCAGCACGAAAATAGTTAATACTTGATATCTCAGGTCTTTTGACAAATCCCATGGAAATTAAATTTTGTTCTTGTTGAATAGTTGAATACTTGATGTCTTAACGTGTTGATGTTACCGCAAATATCAATACGAAAATATAAGCTAATTCTGATTTTCGTTTCATCATGGAATTTGCCAAAGAACCATATTGCATATTTCAGACGTTAAAAACGTTTCATCCATTCCGCTACCTTCGGAAAATGGTCTTTTTCACAATGTTTACTTGTCAGCATTGAAATATGGTCGTAATCGTCCAAGTTTCCATTTTGTTTAGAAAGCAAAACGATTTCGCTCTTTTCTTCAATTTGTAATTCCTGTATCAATAATTTTGAATCTTTCAACGCACCCAGAACGGTATCTTTTTTACCACTAAAGAATCGACTCGGTGGAAGATTTACGGTTGGAATTTGAGCCGAATAATCAAAACCATCATCATCTACCCAATGCTTTTTTTTAAACCAAGGGTTTATTTGTTGATAGAACTTTAGTGGTTCATTTTCACTACCGAAATTATATTTTTTCGAAGGCATATAACCATAGATTTTGGTGAGAATTGTTCCTAAGAAGTGCCAACCAAAATTTAAAATAAAAAGGCGTTTTAAACTCCAAACCGTAATTCGACGCTTCACTCCAAATTGACACATCGAAACGACTTTTTGAGTATTCGGAAAACGAAGTAAATAAGCGTATAACAACGTTCCGCCCCAAGAATGTCCCATCCAATGTTGTGGTTTATCACCTTTGAGCGTTTTTATTTTTGACAAAAAAAGCGGTAATTCTAGCGTAATTGCTTCCGTTTGTCCATGCGTAGAATATTTGCTAACAGGCGGTTTACTTTGTCCTTTGCCACTCAAGTCTGGCACAAAAACATCAAAGCCTTGTCGAGCCAAAAACGGTGCTAAACCTTTGCCCGATTTTGAATAATAGATTCGCCCATCTTCAATACTTCCGTGTAATAATAAGACCGTTTCGCCATCTGAATCGATATAAAATCGTTTTAAATGTAAGGTTTCGTCGCCACATTCCAGAAAGTAAGACTCTTGCTTTAAAGGAGAGGATTTTAGTGTCATTTTATTTAGGTGTTTGATTATTCAAACGTTTAATTGTTTCATTATTAATCGTTGTTTAATTGCTAACTATTGGGCGAAAAAACAATCGAATAATACTACCACGTCCAATCAGGATAAAAAGCATCTATGATATGATTGATTGTTGGTGGATTTTTGAAGTGTGTAATTGCAATAATATCAAATCGGATTTCCCAATCGTGCTTAATTTTTTGAGCATAAAAAGTGGCTCCTCGAACGATTAATTTTTGCTTTTTTCGGCCGACAGCTTCTTGTGGTTTTTGTGTCGTATCATTACTTCGAGTTTTGACCTCCACAAAAACTAAGGTTTCTCCATCTTTTGCAATAATATCAATTTCTGCTCGACCGTTCCGCCAATTCGTTTCTAATATTTGATAATTTTTTTGCAATAATAAGGCTTTCGCCAAATCTTCGCCTTCATTTCCCAAATCAATATGTTTTGCCATTTCGTAAGATTTTAGATGTTAGATTAAAAATCAATCACAACTCATTTTGAGCAATGATTCTTATATGGATGAACCTACAAAATAGGAATAAACAAAGAACTTTTACAAAAAAGCGAATAAAACCGTAATTTCACCGATTCAACTTACTAACGGTTTTATCTGTTAACAAGAGAATATATGGGCATGGTTTTAAATCTTAAATCTAGCGTTTAAAATCTAATATCTAAACAAAAGAAATGGAAAAAGTTATATATCAAGATTTAGGTCGAATTTCTTACAAAGAGGCTTGGGATTATCAGCAAGTTAAACTGAAAGAAGTGGTTGATAGAAAGTTAGGGAATCGAGGGTTGGAGGAATCTGAAAAGGTAAAACAAGAACATTATCTACTTTTTTGTGAGCACAATCCCGTTTATACTTTGGGTCGAAACGGTGATTTCAGTAACTTATTATTAAATGAAAAAGGCTTAGCTGAAAATGGAATTGAGTTTTTTAAAATTAATCGAGGTGGCGATATTACGTATCATGGTTTAGGACAAATTGTTGGTTATCCGATTTTTGATATGGATTGCTTTTTTACGGATATTCACAAATATGTTCGACTCCTAGAAGAGGCGATTATTAGAACGATTGGGGAATATGATTTGGATGGAATTCGTATTGAAGGTTCGACCGGTGTCTGGTTAGCTGGTGACGGTACTCGTCCGCCAAGAAAAATTTGTGCAATTGGAATTCACTTGAGTCGCTGGGTTACGATGCACGGTTTTGCATTTAATGTGAATACAAGTTTAGACCATTTTGATTATATTATTCCTTGTGGAATTACAGATAAAGCGGTGACTTCCATGCATTTAGAACTTGGTTACGAAGTTGATTATGAAGAAGTGAAGGGAAAAGTGAAAAAGCATTTTCAAGCATTGTTTGGATTTGAATATGCAAAATAAGCACTGGTAATTTGACGGTTCGAAAGCCTTTGATTGTATTAAACTATGAATTATAAACTATAAATTATTGACGCTCTAATGCACAAAACCCCTTGTAAGTAAATTTTGAGCAGTTATACTTTTTTCATTAGAATGATTTTTTTATAGTTCATAATTCATAATTTACTTTTTCTAAACCCAAATCATACCTTCTTTCTCTTCGCCAAATGATTCTATTTCACCATTTAAAAACCGAAAACCAGCATAAAAAGCTAACAAAGCATCAACTTGATGCCAAGACTTAATCTGTGGACTATCAAAAGAAAAGGGTAGGGCTGATTGTAGGAAATTAATAACATCTGCTAAATATTGTAGTTGTTTTTTATAGTTTAAGTTTTTTAATTCAAAGCGTTGTGCGTGAATTGCAGGATACGTTTCAAAGACTTCTATATTCAATTTGATGAGTTCTTGTTTGAGTCTCATTGCTCGTGCGGTCAATCCTCCCAAGAACATTGGCGACATTCCTTTTAGTAATTTATCACCGACTCGATAAAAGTAATTATCGTATTCATCGGGCATCGTATAAACGCCCGGTAAGGAGAGCGGAGCATCCAAAAAAATGTGTTTGGGATGTAGTTTAATTATTGCGTCAAGCAAAAACTTATCTGCGTCTTTCTTCTTTTCAGACGTTAGAAATTGTACGATATTTTGTTCATTTGCGTAAGCGATAACAGTTGTTCCTGCCAATTTGCTGCCGTAATCTATACCAATAATTGATTGCATTTTTTTAATTTTCATAACTTCAAGATTCAGTTCAGAAGGAGTTATGTGCTAAGCTGAATCTTGAAGTTGCGTTTACCAAGGACCTTGGTCAACTTTACTTTCTAATGCGTTTTGTAATGAAAATGGTAATTCATCAAAAAATTCATAGCCACTTCGTATTTCGATACTGTCGACATTCGTCATGTAATCGTGCCAATCCATTCCTGGACTTATATTATTCGTATTCGGAATATCAACAGCTATAATTCGAGTATCATCATAAATTCTTAATTTATCATTATTGCCTTCTGGCAAAATCAAAAGTATCTTCCAAATAGAAGCTGGAACAGCGATTTTTCCATCATCAATATAATCAGCAGTTCCATTATTTCCTTCTCCGCCGATACCATAATTTCCCATGATGACATAAACTTCCTTTCCTTTTAAAACTAAATCTCGTGCAAAGCTTTCCATTCCACTCCAAATGCCACGATTATTATTCGGTGCTTGAGGCATTATGTTTATCATATAAAAAGTCGCAGAATTTCCAATTTCGGAACAAGTTCTATCCGCTGATGGGCAATTATGTCCTCTATCAAAACCGGAATTCGTATAATCTGATTTGGTCACAGCGTTCCAATCTGCGGGCAATTCTGGATAACCTCTAAAGTCATCTTGTCTTTCCGCAAAACCTAACCAACTATTATCTAAATGCCAAGAAACCCAATTTGGAATGCCTTTATCTCTATTATATGATAAAGCAAATTCTGGTAATTGAATTAAATAATTATTTGGATTATTAATATCATTTGTCGCATCGCTTGGATTTCCTAAAAGAATATGTGTGCCTTCTTCGCCAGATGGACAAGTCGGAATTTTAGGCTCGTCATCGTTACAACCCATTAAAAAGAGGGTAAAAATTAGAAAGAAAGCGCAAGTGTTTTTCATGTATAATATTTTTGGTTTGTTTTTATGTATTATAGTGTTTCGATTTTATAGTGGACTAAAATATATAAATACTATAAAGCCGGTGTATTGATTTTTTTTGCCAAAATACAGTCTTTTTGTTTAAATAATTACCTTTGCGAGGCCATAAATTTATATTGAATAATGTTTTAATATTATTTCAGGTATGTTGGATTTTTGTTGATTACAATTTTGTAAAAAAAAGGAATGGATAAGGTCATCAGACCTTTATATCTTTACGCCTAAAAATCTTTATACCTTAAAAAAAAGCTTGTAAAATGATAAATGTATCTTCTGAAATAGGAATGCTTAAAAAAGTTTTAGTACATCGTCCAGATGATGGAATTGATAGAATTTCGCCGAAAAGAGCGGAAGAGTTACTATTCGATGATATTGTCTATTTACCAAAAATGCGGGAAGAACACGATGTGTTTACCAATGTTTTAAAAATGTTTTTGGGTAAAGAGAATGTTTTTGAGATAGAGGATTTGCTGGAAGAAGCGTTGGAAGTCGATATGCAAAAGCGAGTAAAATTGATTAATACAATTTGTGATTATGAAGAACTACCACAGAGAGATAGAAATCTATTATTCAATTTGCCGCCACATGAATTAAAAGAAGTTTTTATTACCGGTTATTACGCTGAATTAGATGCCTTTCTTTTTGATCCAATTCCAAATTTCCTATTTACCAGAGATATTGCGGTAACGATTAATGATCATGTTTTAATCACGAAAGCAGCAAAAGAAGCCCGTCAACGAGAAAATTATCTGACCCGGTATATTTTTTGGACGCACCCGATGTTTGAGGAATTGCGACAAGCGGATAAAATTATAGATTTAAACGATTTTGATAGGTTTCCACCTTCTCGCAAAGGCGAACAAGTATCTGTCGAAGGTGGAGATGTGATGATTATCAATAAGGATTATCTACTAATCGGATGTAGTGAACGAACGACTGCTCACGGAATTAAACTTTTGAAAGATTATCTTTTTGAGAAAAATATTGTCAAAAACGTGGTTCAAGTCAACCTTTCAAAAGCTCGTTCTTGGATGCACATTGATACCGTTTTTACACATATTAAAGAGAATCATTTTGCAGCTTTTAAGCCATTAGTAATTGATGGTGTAGCGGCTTATGTGGAGGTATTCAGAAAGGGTTCTGACGAATTGACAAGGTATTCAACGGTTGCAAAATTCTTGCAAGCGGAAATTAATCCAGATATGGATTTTATCTTGAGTGGCGATGGAGAACATCCATATGATGAGCGAGAACAATGGACGGATAGCTGTAATTTAGTGATGTTGAAACCGGGTGTTGGTTTGGCTTATGATAGAAATTACAAAACAGCAGAAGCATTTGAAAAGAAAGGTTATAAAGTTGTTCCTGCTGAAGAACTTCTGGCGGACTTTAAAGCTGGGAAAGTCACGGCTGCGGATGTTGAAAATACAATTATCTCATTGCCTTCAAGCGAATTATCAAGGGCAAGAGGTGGTTCACACTGTATGACTTGTCCGATTTTGCGGGACTAAGTTTTAAGGTTTTGAGGGATTAAGTTTTAAGGAGAAATATCGTTCTGACGATCAAAACCTTAAAACCTAATCCCTTAAAAACCTAAATTTTGTGAAGGTCAAGTGCTTCGATAATCTTAATTAACTTATCGCCATACCGTTTATCCGTGGCATAACCTGCTTTTCGCAATCCGTGAGACCAACCTTTATAATCTGTTTTTTTGAGTTGGTAAAGACTTTTGTAGCGAGATTTTTGGAGTAACAAACTATGCCCTCGGAAACTTCCCCAAGCACTTTCGTAATTTCTAAAGAAATCTTTGTGTGTATCATCTGTATAATTGACACAATGACCTTTCGCACAGGTTCTGGAAAAACATTTGATACCAAAATGATTGTTATTATTTCTTGCTAAACGAGAACCTCCGGCATCACTTTCCAGCAAACCTTGAGCTAACGTAATCGAAGCAGGAACGCCGAATTTTTTCTCTTCCGCTTTCGCAATTCTTTTATGACGTCTAATATAATCGGTTACGATTTTTTGCTTTTCAGCAACGATTTTTGGGTCGATTTTATGTTTTTTAACAAATCCCGGATTAATTACCAAGCCAATATTTGAAAAATCATTCACTCGATTATCATCTCGATTTGTAGAGGCTTCGGAAATTAAATAATAAGTAAAATCAAAAATACTTATATCGTCTTTCGTCAATTTATCTTTTTTGATTTCTTTTTTAGACTCAGGAGTCGGAGTAGATTTTGATGTCTTTTTTTGAGTGGTAATCGTTTGATTTTGAGCAGATTGATGGCTATCATTTAAACCAATATTAAAATTTAAATTCTTCTGTAATAGTATAAATCCAATAATGACAACTAAACTAATCTTAAACCAATTTTTTGCCCAAAGTGCACTAAATTGATTTTTACCGACTTGAATTTTGTGTCGAATATTCTGCGGAATTTTATACTTTTTCAAATTGATACAATTGAACTAATAGAAAATGTAATTTAAAATAAACTGTTTTAAAAGTCAAATATTTATTGTTAAATTATTAGGCGTTCGGCGGCTAAACCCGTCTTCAACCTTCCCTTGAAAGGGGGAATAGTTGAGGACGATAAATCTTAATGAAATTTAGTTTTCGTCTGGTCTTCCTCCTTTTTAAGGGAGGCGTTGAAGGAGGGTTTATACGTCGGAGCGATTTTATTTTCTTGTGATAACAATGCAACAGTGAAATTCTAATTTCCGAATAATCTTCCAAACAATCCTGATTTTTTAGATTTCCTCTTAGAAAACTTAGATAAATTCTCTTGATTGACTTCAATAGAATCTTCTAATTTCGCAACCATCAAATTTCGCCATTCTTCATTTTCTTCATCTGTTTTGGCGATTTCTAATGCGTTCTCAAAATATTGAATGGCCGTTTCGTAATCCTCGTCGTATCTGCTATAAAGGTTGGCTAATTGAAAATAATGTTCTGCTTTTAGTTCAATGTCGCCATGTTCCAATACTATTGGTAATGCCTTTTCGTAGTATTCAATTGCCTTTCCGTTTTCTGCCATTCCGAGCAAAACGCCAGCCATCAAAACATAGGTTTCTCCTAATATTTCTGAACCTTCTTCTTGTAATTCTGAGGCATAATGATAATTTAATAATGCATCTTTATCATTATTCAGGGCATCATAAATTCTACCTAATTGCAAATGCAGAATCTCTTGCCTATCTAATTCTTCCTCCTCGTCAAATATTTCTAAAGCGGCTTCAAAACATTCCGCAGCTTCACTAATATTTTGAACTTTCAAATATATCAAACCCAGATTAATATAAGGTGCAGTTTGTTGAATTTCGTGTGCTTCATTTTTCTCAATCGCCGCTTCATAAAGTTCGATAGCTTCCGAAAATTCCTCTTTTACGGCTGCAATATTTCCCAAATCACACAATAGTTTTCCCTCTAATTCTATATCAATGTCATTCGCTGCCAATGCAATTCCCTTATCAAATTCGATTTTTGCCTCATCAAATTCTTCTTTAGCGAAAGCAGCCACACCGAATCTACGATGTAGTGCAGCTGTTTGAGTATCATTTAAATCCAACTCAGAACTATGCTCTCGAATATAATTCAAGCCATCCATCGCTGTATCATATTGACGTAAGTCAAAACAAACTGTAATTAATTCATCATAAGCTGCCTGAATTTTTTCAGCTTCTACTTCCTTTTCTATCAAGTGCTGAACCGATTCTTGCAAATCATTAATTTGTTCCGTTTGTTCGGCTGTTAAGTTTTCTGCCTCGAGTATAGTTGCTTCTGTTTTTGACATGATTTAGTTTAATGATTAGTACAATCGGATTTATTGAATTTGCAAAAGTAAAGGATATGGGAATTATAAGCTATAAATTATGAATTATTTTTCGTTTTAATATTATCACGCCACATACTAAAAATAAAAAAACCGAAAGCTAAAATAACTTTCGGTTTTCCAAACCTGAATGATTACGACAAAGCGCAAAATAATTATAGGCTATAATTTAATTAAAATCGCATAATATTTCTTGAAGAAACGATTTCAACTAATTCTTTTAGCATTGCATATTGAGCTGGCATTACACGTTTGAACGCATCTTTTACTGCAAAATAAGCGCCTTTGTTTACTTGTACAAATCGGTAACGTTTACTTATGTCTGGTAGTTTTTCCCAATCTGTCTCCAAAGCGTAAGCGATGAATTCTTTACCGGAAACCATACATTTTACCAAGTCTAATTGTATCAATTGTTCCACTTCAACCTTGATTCCTAAAACTCTCTCCATGTTATCACAGAAAGATTCTAAAGCATCGTGATGTTCTAAAGAGAAGCTTTCAGGCATTTGTAGCGAATCATCATCACCTGGCACTAAATAGACTTCTAATCCATCTGATTTTTGGCGATACAATAATAAACCTGCTTTTATTTTAGACGACATATCGTTGTGATTACGTGAGAATATTTACCAAAGGTACAACAACCTTTGATTTGGAATGTAAGATTAACAAAAAGTTGTCGAAACGGTTCATAAATACTAAAAAAAAATGACTTATGTTGTAAATATTGAAATTATGATGATTGATTATTTTCATTTTCTAAATGAAACTTTGTTTAGAAATCTAAAATTATTCAGACGTGATAGGAAGGTTGAATATGCCGAGTACGCCGAAAAAAATCGATTGTTTTTTTTGTAAAAAAAATAAATTAATCCGTAGTTCGTCCTCATTTTTATTCGCACTCTAATCAAGAAAAAGCGACACTCAAAAACGATAAAAATTACAATCATAAAAACAATGGGCGTACTCGGTGTATTCGGCGTTCCTATCACGAAAGAGCGACA
>CAWVWD010000059.1:0-13021 GCA_963933585.1 uncultured Saprospiraceae bacterium | reverse complement strand
AAGTAATTTTTGATAAGACAATCGCAAAAAAAATAGTGACGCTCAGAATCATCCCGCTGAGCTTTTTACAAACCAACTAATCAACCAATTTTCTTCCGAAACATCACAATATCATCGCCAAACACATTATAACCATTACCGAAATAGATTTAATCTTTTCGCTCATAGGCATTTTCTAAATCCGAACTCAAATACAAGAACTTATAACTTTTTGACTTCGCTTGTTCTAATGCGTGATTTAGTAGCTTTTTAGCGATTCCTTACTTTCTGTGTGTTTCATTTACGCACAAACACGCAAACCAAAGCACTAGATTCCTGTCGATTAATAATATCATTCACCAATAAAGCATATGAAGCAATAATATTTTCATCTTCCAAAACGGTAAAAAAACTCGGCAAATCATTTTCGGGATGAATTGAATGTTCCATACAATCTCAATAAAAATCAAAATTAGACTCACCTCCCCAACATTCCCAAAAGTATTTAATCACTTTATTCTTAAAATCTAACCTCTCTGGTAATTCTATTATTTCCATAATTCTGAATTAATTCCCAAATTAAACTGTTCCCTCACAATAAAACTACATTTTTATTCTATTTGGCAATTTAGCAATAAGCAACAAATATAATTACTTCACACTTCAATTCCCCGTTCATCTTTGTTTTAAACAATAATAGAATTATGAAATTTAATTGTGATTTCATCAAAAAACAAGGCTACTGATTTAGAGTTAATTCAAACATTAAACTTGAATTAACTTGCATAATAGCTTGATTTTCACATAAATTTGCGTTTTAATTAAGTATAACCATCTATATTAAGAATTTAGATTTTTAATATTCTTTTCATTAAATATTGATAAAATATTTATGTGATAAACATAGGAACAAATAATTATAAAAGGCGTATCATATATAATCTTCAATCATAAAGTAAGTCCAAAAAAGCTTAAATTAATACTACAGTTTAAAGCACAACTTTTTGGCAAGATATTTTATATGGTATAAATATAATTTCTTTGTTTATTATTTTAATATAAATTACACTAAATATGAAATTTTCTATAACACAATATTTATCAAAAATATCTTTACAAATAACTTGTATAACAATTTTAATTTTCGCGTTTGCTTTAAATGCTAATGCTCAAAAAGATAATACAGATACAATCAAAAATGATAAAGTAATTGAGAAGTCAGGTGTTGCATTTGATTTATATACAGAAGAAGAAAGTGAAATCAATATATTGAAAACGTTCTTACATGCAAATAATGCTACTTTTTCAATTACTATTTATGATTTCAAAAATGAAAAAGTTCAAGTATTTATCCACGATGAAAATAATGGGGAAAGATTATATTCTCTAAATGTCGAGCCAACCGAAGATATTTGTAATATTAATTTATTGACAAAACCACTTCCAAAGGGAAGATATTATGTAGTCGTGAAAGGTGAATCCCGAGTTATTCCAAAACAAATGATTATTGAATAATGGATTAAAACCCGAAACAATTCCTAAAAAATGCCAACGCTTTAACGAGCGTTGGCATTTTTTTTTGCTTAAACCAGTTTAATAAATCTATTTCTTTTGATAAAATACTTTGGTTGGTTGAGCTTTTTTATTGAATTTGCTCGAAAAAATAAAAGATAAAGGATAAAAATTATAACTATTTATAAATCAAAACTGTAGCTAATCATGAAAAAAATTAAACTACTATTCATGTTAAGTGCATTCATACTAGGCTCTCTTAGTAGCGTTGCACAAGAATTAACACAGACAATTCGAGGAACGGTCGTTGATCAAGAATCGAAATTTCCATTAACTGGAGTAAACGTCGTTATCAAAACAAAAGATGGAAGAACCATTGGGAATGTAACCGATATTGATGGAAACTTTAGAGTCAAAGGAGTTCCTCTTGGTCGCCAAACGGTTACATTCACTTATATTGGCTATCGAGACGCATTGATGGATAACATCATTGTCAGTTCTGCGAAAGAGATAATATTAAATGTAGAAATGGGAGAATCTACACTGAATCTGGGAACAGTTGATGTCGTTGCATCTCGAGAGCAAGAAGTTCGAAACGAAATGGCAACGGTAAGTGCCCGACAATTTTCAGTAACAGAAACCAATCGTTATGCAGGAAGTCGAGGCGAACCAGCTCGTATGGCTTCTAACTTTGCAGGCGTACAAGGTGCAGATGATTCCCGAAATGATATTGTTGTCAGAGGAAATACACCTCAAGGTGTACTTTGGAGACTAGAAGGTATTAATATTCCGAATCCGAATCACTTTGCCATTCCGGGCACTGGTGGAGGGCCAGTTACTATTTTGAATAATAAGTTCTTAGCAAACTCGGATTTCTTCACTGGAGCTTTTCCTTCTGAATACGGAAACGCAATCGCAGGCGTTTTTGATTTAAGGATGAGAAATGGTAACAATGAAAAACACGAATTTTCCGGTCAGTTAGGTTTCTTAGGAACAGAGTTAATGGCAGAAGGTCCATTATCTAAAAATAGTAAAGCCTCTTACTTAGTCATGGGCCGTTATTCCACGTTACAGCTTTTCAGTTTTATGGGAATTAATGTTGGAACGGACGCAATTCCGCAATATATGGACGGCGCTTTTCGCCTGAATTTTCCACGCAAAAATGGTGGAAATATCGCTATTTGGGGGATGGGCGGATTGAGTACGATTGATATTGTATTAAGCGAACAAGAAGCCCCCGATACTTCGACTTTGATTTTTGGTTCAAATGACCGTGACCAATATTTTGCAACGAATACTGGCGTTGTCGGAATTACCTATACACAACCATTAAATAAAAATACTTTCATTAAAGCTGGTGCAGCCGTTTCAAGACAAAATGTGATTGCTACACATGACCAGATTTATAGAAGAGAGGTAAATAGTAAATATATTGTCGATTCTTTACCGCAAATTTTAGGGTATACATTCGATGAAACGAAATTACACGGCTATTTTTATATCAATAAAAAAATCGGTACAAAAGGAACAATCAAAGCAGGGTTCAATGCCGACCTTTATGATATGCTTTATGTCGATAGCGTTCGTATTGTTCAGCCACAAGCAGGACAGGCATCAACTTTGAGTAATTGGAAAAATCGTTGGGATACAAACGAACAAGCATTATTATTTCAACCTTATGTACACTATAAATATAGAGCGAATGAGCGTTTGACTCTAACAGCAGGTTTGACGGCTACGTATTTTAGTATAAATGATAATAGTCTATCGCCTATCGAACCTCGTTTAGGTTTAAGTTATGATTTATTGAAAGGACGAAAATTGAGTTTTGGTTTGGGGCATCATTCACAAACACAGTCACCATATATTTATTATTATAGTAATGTGGAAGTCGATGGTAATCCACAAGAGTATAATGAAGGTTTGGGTTTGACAAAGTCAAATCACGCCGTTTTAGCATATGATATGGTTTTCAAAGGAAACTATCGTATCAAAGCAGAAACGTATTTCCAATACTTGACCAATGTTCCAGTGGAGATTGCGAACTCTTCTTTCTCCTTATTAAATTCAGGATCAGGATTTTCAAGATTCTTTCCAGATTCACTTCAAAATGGTGGAATTGGTCGAAATTATGGTTTCGAATTTACATTAGAAAAATTCTTTAGTAAGGGTTATTATTACTTAGTTACGGCTTCTATTTTTGATGCAAAATATCAAGGAAGTGATAAGGTTTGGAGGAATTCAACATTCAATGGTCGTTATGCTATAAATGCACTTTTTGCAAAAGAATTTACTTTTGAAAATGGTTCGGCATTAAATATTGGTGGAAAAGCAACGACTATCGGCGGACGTTGGTATGGTCCAGTTGATACAATCGCTTCGGCTCAACAATTAGAAATTATTTATGAAAATGAAACGGTAAATACATTACAGTTCGCACCTTATTTCCGTGTGGATATTAAAATTGGTTATCGTTGGAATCGTCCTCGTGTAACACACGAATTCGCAATTGATTTAGTTAATGTGTTCAATACAAAAAATATCTTGACATTAACTTATGCTCCAGATAATCCACTTGGACCAATTCGTGAAGAATATCAGTTAGGTTTCCTTCCTGTATTCTATTATAAGATAGATTTTTAATTAAACACAATTCATAATTTTAAAAACGGTTGATTCAATAAATTTGAATCAACCGTTTTATTTATATAGCTGTTACTGTTACTGCACTGAAACGAAAAATAGTTTATTGTTTATATTTCCTAGAATCCGTTCACTAATAATCATTCGTGCTGTATCTTTGTTTAATTCCATTATTTCTATTAACAAACAACAATTAATAATCATGTTCATCCAAAACATTTTCAAGTCAAAACATTGGTTAGAGCCAATTGATAATAGTCCATTAATCATTTTTAGAATCGTTTTTGGATTAGTCGTTGCAGCAGATGCTTTCGGGGGGATGGCAACAGGTTGGACACATCGAGCATTCATCGAACCTGATTTTACATTCAATTTTATGGGTTTTGATTTCCTACAATATTTTGTTGGAGAACCAATGTACGTGCTTTATACCTTATTTGGAATTTGTGGTTTGATGATCGCTTTTGGAGCTTATTATCGAGTCAGTGCCTTTAGTGCTGCGATACTTTGGAGCATGATTTATTTCGCTCAAAAGACCAATTATAACAATCATTATTACTTACTCATGTTGTTATGCTGGGTGATGGCCTTCCTACCTGCAAACCAGTATTTTTCCTATGATGCAAAACGAAAACCCGAAATTCGTTCTTTAACAGCTCCCCGTTGGGCGACTTTGTTTTTGGTTGTTCAATTACTTATCGTTTATACTTATGCGAGTATTGCCAAGATTTATCCTGGTTGGCTTGCGGGAGAACCATTTGAAATTTGGTTTAGAATGAAAGCAGACTTTCCAATTATTGGCGAATATTTACAATCTCCGGCTTTACACCAAAGATTAGCTTATGGCGGAATTTTATTTGATGGATTAGCAATTCCGATGTTACTCTGGAAACGGACGCGTTGGTTAGGCGTTGCCGCATCTGTAGGTTTTCACTTATTCAATTCCATTGTTTTTCAAGTGGGTACTTTTCCATATTTAATGTTAGGTTCATTGGTTTTATTTTTTCCTCCGGAGCAAGTTCGTCAATGGTTTTTCAAATCTAAATCATCGATTAATCACCAAGAATTTACCTCTGAAAAAACGCAAAAAAATAAAATTATACTTATTCTAATTTCTATTCATTTTATAATTCAAATCCTTTTGCCAATTCGACATTATGCTTATCCTGATAGAGTCATGTGGAATGAAGAAGGACATCGTTATGCTTGGCGAATGATGCTTCGAGCGAAGACTGGAAATGTTACTTTCAGAATTATAGATAATGAAACGAAGGAAGAGTTTAAAATTCGACCCACAGAATATGTGACCCCAAAACAATCTTGGTCGTTAGCTGTTCATCCAGACATGCTTTGGCAATTCGTTCAAATATTGAAAAAAGATTATGCTGAAAAAGGTATGTCGAATATTTCGATTTATGCAAATAGCAAAATAAAAATCAACAAAGGCAATTATCGTACTTTTGTTGATCCTGAATATGATATGGCGAAAGCTGAATGGCATTATTTCAAGCATAGTGAATGGATTTTGCCGGAGCCAAAAGAATTCTAAAAAAATTTAAATGCAAAGAATTTTGTAGCGGACGCAAAGAACAAATATAGTTCTTTACGTCCGCTGCGAAACCTTGAATTACTCTGGAAACATCTGTTGCAAAACTTGCCAAAGCTGTTTTTTATTTGATTGATTTTTAGAGATTATTTCTAAACTATCCGCAGCAAGAAAAGTCATTTCATTTATCTTGATTGGATAATAGTTAGGAAGCTTGAATTGCAAATCTAATTGACTCGGAGTAACGCCGAACAGTAAAACAGCCTGAAAGTCTATTTGTGTATTTTTCTTAAACAATGTTAAATTTATTCGACTTTCCTTATTTAAAGGAAATAAAATAACATCTTGTGAGATATCGTAGTGAATAGCTTTTAAAATTTTTGAGAGAAATTCTATTTGGGCGGAATCATTATTATCTACTACAATTAATGTATTTTTAGCGTTTCCTTGATATATTAACTCTATTTCTGAGCTATTGCTTAGACTTGGGAAAATATCAAAATTTAAAAAATCGGAAAGTAAAGATTTCATACTATATTGTTTTATCAGAATATAATTTTGTTAAACCTGTTTTTTTTTAACAAATGAAGAGATTGTTTGGTTTTTAGTCCAAAAAATACTTAATATTGTGGAAAGTTAAAAGCCGTATAATTAAGATGCTGAAAATGAATATTCAATATTAAAGTATTCCAACGTCATCGATAATTAGAAAAAACTAATTATCGATGACGTTTTTTGTTTTCTCGTTGCATGTCAGAAAAAAAAAAATATTCATTTTTAATTATCAGATTTATTTATAACTTAATTGATAATAATAATTATCATATAATTCATATTTGCACCTTCAAAAAGAATGGTTAAAATTATGAATAATTAATTGCAAAAATTACCATAAACTAATTAAACTAAAGAACAGATGAACTATACTATAAAAGTACGTCCAACAATGAAATCTCGTATTCCTACTGTTGACTTCAATAATATTCCTTTTGGTAAAGTGTTTTCTGATCATATTTTTGAAGCAGATTATATTGATGGCGAATGGAGAAATTTCACAATTAAACCATTTGAAAGAATGAGTTTCAGTCCTGCGAATATGACATTGCATTATGGACAAGCGATTTTTGAAGGTTTGAAAGTGACGAGTGATAAGGATGGAAATCCACTTTTTTTGAGGTTGAAAGAACACGCTAAACGCCTAAATCGCTCCGCAGATAGAATGGCAATCCCAGAGGTTCCAGAAGATTTATTTAAGCAAGCGGTTATGCAATTAATCGATTTAGATCAAGACTGGATTCCTCAAGGTGAAGATACTGCTTTATATGTTCGTCCATTCGTTTTTGCGGCAGATGAATACCTTGGTGTTCGACCTTCAGACACTTATAAATTCATGGTTTTTACCTGTCCTGTTGGTGCATATTACGCTAAACCTGTTCGTATTACTACAATGCCTGAGTATGTTCGTGCATTTCCTGGAGGAACTGGATATGCAAAAGCTGCTGGTAATTACGCTGGTTCTTTACGTCCAATGTTAGAAGCTCATAAGAAAGGTTATGATCAAGTAATGTGGTTGGATGGAATTGAGAAAAAATATATTCACGAATGTGGAACAATGAATTTAATGTTCGTTATTGACGGAACAATCGTTACTCCACCAACTGAAACTGGCGAAATACTTTCAGGAATCACTCGTAATAGTGTGCTTACGATTTTTAAAAATGCAGGTTACAATATAGAAATTAGACCGATTACTATAGATGAAGTTATCGAAGCTCACAAGGCAGGAAAGTTACAAGAAGCTTTCGGAACAGGAACTGCAGCCGTTATTTCTCAAGTGGCTACAATTGCTCACGGTGATGTCGTAATGGATTTACCTCCGATTGAAGGACGTACGATTAGTCGTTTTGCGAAAGCAGAAATCATTGCTATTCGTAAAGGAGAGAAAGATCCTTTTGGTTGGATAGAGAAATTAATTCCAGCAACGGTTTAAACTTAACTAGAAATTAAAAAATCCCAAGTTTCGGGACGAATCGTAGAATTAGAAATTGTTTTATTATTAGAACGATTACCTTTTGACGAGGATTTCTAATTAGATAATATACCTAATTAATCAAATAAGTACTCGGACATATTTAAGATGAATTTTAAATGTGTCCGAACGCTTATCCGTATTCAAAAAAATAGCCATCCTAATAATAGGACAGCTACCTCATTATACAAGTATTTTAAACCTACTGATACCTAACTTTTTTATTAACTGAAGCCGTATTTAACAAACTCAATGAATCAATAATTTTATCCATTTTGGCAAGAGCTGTTAGATATCCTATTTGATAAATTTCTTCTATTTTATTGGCATTAAAATTACCATATTTATATAGTGACTTAGGTTCAATCACATAATCACATAAAGAAAACTTATCTTTTGCTTGTGCAACATGTCTTAAATCGTTTGCTCTATGTAATAATTTGATAGGATTTGAAACATCTGATTTTTCAATCGGTCGAACCGATGTCACAAAACTGCCAATGACTTTATTACACCTAGCCAGTAATGGCTCGACGGGAAAATTATTCATCACACTTCCATCCATATATAACTTATCATCAATCTCTACCGGAGAAAAAACTGGTGGCAAAGCAGAAGATGCCAAAACGGGCTTAATCACTTCTCCCTTTTCAAAAAGATGTGCAGAACCTTCTAATACGTTCGTAGCTGTTATGAATAATTGTTTGGAAAGCTGATCAAATGTGATATAACCTAAGTAAGGAAATAATATACTTTGGTATTTATCTGTATCTAAAATTCCTGGTTTTTTAATCGTCATTTTCGACCATTGAAAAACAGAGGAGTTATTACGAAAAAACTCTAAAATTTCGTCTGGATTATAACCTGCTGAGTATAATGCTCCAACTACTGCTCCTGTACCTGTGCCCGCAATATGAGTTGGAAATATATTATTCTGCTCAAGTGCTTTTAAGAGTCCGATGTGTGCGACACATCGAATACCTCCACCCGATAAAACAACGCCAGTGCTTTGCTTCATAATTTATCTAATTTGGTTTTGCTAATTATTTTGTATTTTTGTTTTTAAAGGTAAATTATTATCATATATACGGTTTATGTTAAATTTTCAAAATTTAATTTTTGCATTCACTACTTAAACGGAAAAAACATTGGAATGGTTGCTTTTTTAATGTTACAAAAAAATTATATTTATAAATTATTTAAATAGGACGATATTTTGGTAGATTTCCCGAGTTTATCTACTTGATAAGGTTCTACCTGTCTCGAAGCTTTCTTATCTATTTGGGTCTCATTTATTTCATTATTTCACTATTATACTAATTTATATTTGGAATTAGTATTAAGTGTAAATAGTATTGTATCGCTTCAATTATATTGTAAGATTTACGGATTACTTGGACTGAATCTATGAAATTTCGGGCAAAAAAATAAGCCGTTCCGAGCATGGAAACGGCTTAACCTATTCTTCCTATTTTCTAATACAGCGCCTATTCAAGACGCATATTTTGAAACATCTTCAAGAACTAAGCCGAACTAATCATAATCGTGTTCTACTAGAACCTTATAATTTAGCTTAATTCAATTTTCCTTATTTTAATATGAAATTAACACTTGATAATCGAAGTTACATAAAAAAAATCAAAATTTATATAGGAATATAAATAAATTTCAGACTTTAATTTTCTTCCTCCTCTTCATGTTCAAAATGAATCTCTTCCGTATTATCTAATTTTAATATACTAAAAATCCAATTTTGTTCCCGAATTAAAAAGTAAGCAGTCACAATTTCGGCAACGGCAATAATCGTTGCGTATTTTGATATGTTTTCACCTCCAATTCCATAATCTCGAACTTGAATATAAAGCGTCAATTGTCCGATTAGCACTTCAATATTTTCAATAATCATCAATCCTGCAATAAGAATCAATGCAAGTTTTACGACATTCTTAGGACTGAACTTTTCAAACTGAATATATTCATCATCGAAACCTTGATCTAATCGAAGCCATCGAATAATCGTATCTGCCTTGAACACGAGAACGACAAATAGCAAAAATAAAAGTATAAGCATTCCTAAATAAATACCTACTTCAAAGAAACCCAAACCATAAGAGTCTATAAATAAGTTAGAAATCGTATTAACGATTGAAAAAGCAAAATTGATTAAAACATATAAGCCAAATAGCTTGATTAGGATTCTGAAAAAATCTTTCTTTGTCATATCTGAATTTTATTACTTATTTACGAGTTTCATTTTATCATAAAACTTCACCAATTCCGCCCCTTCATTTTCCCAAGTATAGACCATTTTTGCCTTTCGGCAATTCTCTTTTAACGTATTGTATTTCAAAGAATTATTTAATAATACTTGAAGTGAATTCGTAATCGTTTCAGTTTTTAAATCATCCAATAAAATCCCGATTTCAAATCGTTCATTAATCGCTTGATATTCAGGAAAGCTACGATGTAAAGCAGGTTTTTCGGCTTGAATATAATCGAAGCATTTATTCGCTAAAGAGTAATAATAACTCAACCCTTTATTTTTCAATAAATTTAAACCAATATCCGATAATTGTGTAATCACTTTCAAATCATTCGGTAAGACAAAACCTAAAAATTTGACTTTATTTTCCAATTTTAAACCATTCGTTAAGCTTCTCAAACACACCGACAAATCACCTTCTCCAGCCAACCATAACTCTGCATTTTCAATAAATTGCATCGCCTTTATCGTTTCCTCAATTCCTCGTCCATCGTTTAATGCCCCTTGATATAGAATTACCTTTTTATCCGTTTCTTGAATTTTATAAATATCAATAACTCGCTGAATTTCAGATAATTCTATCGCTTTATTAATTGCAAAAGGAACATTACGAAACACGCCAAAAGGAACGCCATAACGTGCGGTAAAAATCCGTTGTAAACCTTCTCCAACGGTATAATTATATCGAATATTCGGAATTGTTTTGTCTGCAATTTTTTCCCAAATCGCTTTTACTTTCGGTCTTTCTACCAATTCCGGAACTTCCGTAAAATACTCATGCGCATCGTAAACCTGAACTTTACGCTTCCATTTCGCCACATAAAATCCGGGCAAAATTGTATCTAAATCAATCGAACAAATCGCCTCAAAACGATTAAAAATCAAAAAGAAAAATAATCGTAAATTATATTCTACATAGAATTTTGCACCTTTCGTGAAAAAGCATTGAAGTCGCTTTGTCTGAAAAGCAAAAGTTGGCAGACCCTTAGATTTTGCCAACTTTCGCCCAACTAATAAAACGTCATAATCTGCTTTCGCCAAAGTCGTGCAGATCCGTTGCATTCTTTGATCGTAAGTCAAATCATTCGTAACTGTAAAAATTATTTTTGGCTTTTTTTTCAAAAGTGTAGCAGTCTTTTAGTTTAAAGGTTCGATTACGTTAGAAACGTTATCCGTAATTTAGAATTTAAACCACTGAAATAACGACCAACCTAACAGGAAATTTCACTTTGCGAAATCACACTGATAGGTTTGGATTTTAATTTTAACTCCTTGAACTTTCTTTTTGAGTAAAACGGCGTTTAAATTCTATAAGCTAGAAATTTTAAAAAAAACTATTCCTATCAGATTCGGTCATTATAAATAAAGATAAAACCCGAAAACTTACTTTAATACCACCTTTTTATTTTCTTTCAGAATCTTGTCATCTTTCATAATCGTTACAAAAAATTCTCCAGTCAATTCCTCTTCTTTAAAAGCCGCCTTAAGTGATTGAAGTGCAACATCAGGTTTTAGAACATCAGCATACAAAATCGTCTTATCTTCTCTAACTTCAGCCTCATCACAATTTCCATTTCCGGTCCAGCCAAGAATCGCTGTTATCATATTTCGTAAATCCTCTTTACGCTCCAAATCTTCTGCTTCTCCGATGCTTTCCATCTCAAAAGTCAAAATCATCAAATGATAATTTTCATAAGGAATATCTTGATAACCTTCCGCTATCAACTTATTAATTCGATTATTAATAGACGCTCTTAAATCCTTATTATTACCAGATTTCACTTCTTTTTGGTCGCCGTTATTACCCAGCTTTCCCCAATGCGTAACAGCCGTTTTTGCATCTATACTCCAAGTTTCCCAGTACAATACATTATCTCCCGAAGGCTTATGTAACTTGATAAAAACATCTCCATTTTCATCGAAAAAATCAACCATTTTATTCTATTTAAATTTATGTTATTATTTTAGTTCTGTAGCGGCGGCTTTATATGCCGTATTTGACTATTTAACGCCCGCTAAAGCAGCCACTACCAAAACTACTACATCTTAGAAACATATTCATGCGTCATTAATTGAGCTTGAATAGGTGCTTCATTATTATTTTTTTTATACTTATTTTTTTGCTTATCGTCAATAATTCGAGCCTTCACATTATCCAATAACTGAATATCCATCAAATCCTGAATCATTCTCCGAATCTTATCATCTAAGATTGGAAAAGCAACCTCGATTCTTCGACTTAAATTTCGTTCCATCGCATCGGCAGAAGAAAGGTAAGTAAACGGTTTCCCATTATTATGAAAAGTAAAAACCCTTGCATGTTCCAAGAATCTATCGACAATACTAATCGCTGTAATATTATGACTAATTCCTGGAAGATTTGGAATCAAGCGACAAATTCCTCGCACAATTAAATCCACTTTCACACCAGCACTACTCGCTTCATACAGTTTATGAATAATTGTCTCATCTTCCAAACTATTTACCTTTATCAGAATATAAGCTTTCTTACCTTTCTTCGCATTAATAATTTCATTATCAATACTTTTCGTCAAGTTTTTTCTAAGGTTGAACTGACCAACCCAAAGTTGTTCGAACGATTTTTTAGGTTGTTTCTCTGTTTCCAAATAATCAAAAACCATTTGAATTTCCTTCGTCAGTAACTTATCAGACGTAAATAGTCCAAAATCACTATAAACATGAGCCGTTTTTTCGTGAAAGTTTCCAGTTGCTAAATAAGCATAACGCTTACTTTCTCCATCTTCTTTCCGAGTAATTAAGGCCAATTTTGCATGAACTTTCAGACCCGGAAAACTATACAAAACTTTAACACCAGCTTTTTTTAATCTATCGGCCCAAATCAAATTCGCTTCCTCATCAAAACGAGCTTTAATTTCCACAAAAGCCATTACATCTTTTCCAGCTTTTGCCGCTCGAATCAATGCATCCATAATTCGAGATTCCCTCGCTACTCGATACTGGACAATCTGAATTGAAGTAACCTTTTCGTCACTCGCTGCCTGCTCAAACAATTGAATAACTTGCTCAT
>CAWVWD010000058.1:0-13031 GCA_963933585.1 uncultured Saprospiraceae bacterium | reverse complement strand
CAATTCAATATCGACATGAGAGTAAACCGTTACTTGAAATTTATCTCTGTCTGCATTAATTTCCTCAATATCCATCATCGCAATGACCAAACGCATTTGACCAATGATAATATCTTGTGCCAAATCTCGAACATTCGCCAAAGGCAAACCTAATAACCGATTTGCTGCATTATTCATCACGCCCTCTTCGGTAGAAATACCAACCGTAAAACGAGACGGTACATTAATACGGATATTTTGTTTACTCAATGCACTTTTTAAATCCACATCAATCGAAATTGGCGTTAAATCCAAATACGAATAATCTTGAATCACAGGCCAAACGAAGGATGCTCCACCGTGAATACATTTTGCAGATTGATTTTTGCCTGTTCGACCATAAATCACCAAAATTCTATCCGAAGGACAACGTTTATAACGTGAAACCAACCATAGTAACATCAGAACAACAAGTCCTACTAAACCAAGCATAATAATTGCAAATGGCCCTCCTAAGTCTTCAAACATAATTTTGTTTTTTATAAGGTTACACTTAAAGTTTTAAGGTGTAAAGCTTTTTAAGTATTTCAGTACTTCTCCGAATTTCTCGGCGATAAAGGTCAAAACAAAAAACATCACACATTCCTAATTACTCATTCTGAATTATCAAATCCCCGTATTCAAATACTTATCTAAGGGTTCAACAATCATAATTTTTTCATCTAAAATATCAATTATCCGAACTGCGGTGCCCATCGGAATCGGTTCCCCGTCACGAGTTACCGCTTCAACCTCCTTAATAGAGCCCTGTAACTTGATCTGAACTTTTCCGCTTCCTTGTTGTCCCGCAGGAATTTTCATATAAACCGTTCCCACCTCATCGAGTGCTTCATAAGGATCAAAAACACTGCCGTCATCTTGCAAACGAGCAAATAAATACATCATATAACCCACAATCAGCATCGCTGCAATCCCAGCTATCGCTCCAAATCCAACTGCCCACAAGCCACTTACACCATTATTCAAAACTAAAACGCCAGTCCAACCGAAAAAGGTAAAAAAGGCGATAAAACTACGAACAGATAGGACTGTGAAACTCACATCTGTACTAAATCCAGAATCTACATCAGAATCAAAATCCATATCTACATCAGAATCAAAATCTAAACCAATGAGACTCAGCACAAATTGTATAAAAAACAACACACTGAAAATGATGGAAACGCCCCAGAATATTTTTTCTATCCCAGCCAAGGCTGCCCACCATTCTCCAAGAACTAATAACATCATATCCCGATAATTAACTACGTGTTACAAAATATTTAGGAACACAAGAAAAATTATTAAGCAAATTATTTTTGACTCACCTGATAACTAATTTTAATTTTCTTGTGATTATTACTTTTTCTATCTAACATTTAATAAGCCGTAAAATAAACTTTCTATGAGAATTGAATGCAAAGTTTCGACAAAAGCTAACGTTCGTCGGCTTAATATTCCTCTTTTTATTAATTACGGACAAGAAAATTTGAATAAGAAGCTGATTCAAGCAGAATTGAATACAACACAAATACAACCTTACTGTATACACGAAAAACGGCTAATTCGTTCGAATTAGCCGTTTTTCAGAATCTAAACTAGATTAATTAAAGTTAAAATTGATATCTACATTTTTATTAAGCCCACTAATAATATGTATTTGATTCTATTTTAATCTTGTTCAAGAAACGTATCTACAGAACTTACAACGTGTGCAACACGCTTATAATTGACTGTGTAATGAATATATTTCCCATCTCTTGTTGTATTTACTAAACCTGCATCTCTAAGAATACGTAAATGTTGAGACGTAATAGATTGCTCCAACTTTAATGTATTATAAATTTTATTGACATTAATATCTGAATTGTTATCAATGAATTCTAAAATTCTCATCCTTAACGGATGAGCAATCGCACGGAGTATTTCCGATGATACATGTAGATTATCATTATCTACGTAAACCTTTGCCTTACTCATGAGTAGCTTTTTTAATTGTTATTAAGACTTTACTCAAAAAAAAACAACAACAAACTTGCCAAACTTTAATGCCTATTAATTTAGGGTTTAAATTCTACTACAGAATATTATATTTACAACAAATAATACCAATTTTATTTTTATTTAAAATTTAATGATTTAAAACTCAAGGTTGAGCAATCGATATTTTGCAATATATTTCATCTATATTTCAATTTCCTCTAATTCCGTTCTATTAAAGTCTAAACCACAAAAAAGAGGATTGCGTCGAAACACAATCCTCTTCCTATAAATCTTACCGGGATTTTTTATTCTCCAAAAAAAGAATCCACGAATTCTCGTTTATTAAATACTTGTAACTGTTCAATTCCCTCTCCTACTCCAATATATTTAATTGGAATTTTGAACTGATCAGAAATTCCAATAGCAACACCACCTTTTGCAGTTCCGTCTAGCTTCGTTAGAACCAAACCAGTAACATTAGTTGCAGCCGTGAAGTGTTTTGCTTGTTCGATAGCATTTTGTCCGGTAGAAGCATCTAAAACTAAAATAACTTCATGTGGTGCACCAGGGAAACGTTTATTAATCGAATTTTTGATTTTTTCCAATTCGCGCATCAGACCAACTTTCGTATGTAAACGTCCTGCTGTATCAATAATCGCAATATCTTTATTATTTTCAATTGCGTAATTTACAGTTTCATAAGCAACTGCTGCCGGATCAGTATTCATTCCTTTTGAATAAAAATCACACCCGACACGATCTGCCCAAATTTTTAACTGACCAACTGCGGCCGCACGGAAAGTATCGCCTGCTCCTAAAACAACGGACTTCCCCTGTTTCTGAAATTGATGCGCAATTTTTCCAATTGAAGTTGTTTTTCCAACACCATTTACACCGACAACCAGAATAATATGTGGCTTTGTTGCATCCTTTGGAATAGAATAATCAACAACATCATCGGTATTATTTTCCGCTAATAATTGTACAATTTCATCCCGAAGGACTTCGTTCAGTTCTTTTATTGTTACATACTTATCTCGTGCAATTCTCGCTTCAATTCTATCAATGATTTTTACAGTCGTCTTTAAACCAACATCAGAGGTGATTAAAACTTCTTCCAAATCATCTAAAACCTCATCGTCTATCGTATCCTTTCCTGCGACTGCTCGAGAGATTTTATCAAAAAAACCTTTTTTAGATTTTTCTAACCCTTTATCTAAATCTTCTTTTTGTTCTTTGGAAAATAATTTTTTAAAAAAGCTCATCTGTATAGGTGTTTTGGTGTTTAAGGTTTAAAGATTATTCTCATTACAATGGAAACATAATCCTAAAGTATTTTGACACCTGTTAAAAATTATCATATTTGATATGGTGAAGATTGAAAGTTTTCAGATTTGTAGATTTTAAACTGTAAATCTTTACACCCAAATACCTCTACACCTAAAATATCACTGCAAATGTAAGCACAAGTTTTGAAAAAAAAATGAAGTAACGACAAAAAGGCTTTCTCATTAGATGAGAAAGCCTTTCTGTATAGAAGTTATGGATTTCAAAATTATCCTTTTGTTTCCTTGATAACATCTTTTACACGATCTTTATGTACCATTCGTGTCTTGTAAGAATATTTCCCTGTTTTAGGATTCTTAACTGGTACTACAACCATTGTATAATCTTTTCCACCCGTATTCTGCAGACGTTCTGCAGCCCTGGCATTCTTTGATACTTTAGCCATGATCTAATTATTTAATTTCTTTATGAATAGTATAGCGCTTTAAAACAGCGTTATATTTCTTTAACTCCAAACGAGCTGGAGTATTTTTTCTGTTTTTTTGTGTAACATAGCGTGATGTCCCAGGTTGACCAGTTCCTCTATGCTCCGTACATTCCAAAATAACCTGAATTCTGTTACCTTTACTTTTCTTAGCCATCTTCTCTTAACTTTATTTAGTTTAATTTTGGATATTTAGCTTAATTCAACGCCGGTATCAACGCCTTTCGCCTCTAACTGCTTTAAGTAATCATAAACACCTAGTTTATTGATATTACGCATTGCAGATGTACAAACTTTTAAAGTTACCCATTTATCCAATTCCGGGATAAAATAACGCTTTGTTTGAATATTTGGTAGGAAGCGACGTTTTGTTTTTCTCTTTGAGTGAGATACATTATTTCCTGATACTGGGCGTTTACCTGTTAATTGACAAACTCTTGACATGACAACCTCTTTTCTCTACATTAATTAAAAAAGTAAAGAAGAAAAAATTAGTGAACCCGGCGGGATTCGAACCTGCGACCTCCTGATTCGTAATCAGGTGCTCTATCCAACTAAGCTACGAGTCCATCTATTTTTTTCCTCTCAGAAAGTCTGAATTCAAGTAAAGTGTTATTACCCTTTCTCAGAACGACTGCAAAGATAGAACCTTCATTCTAATTATCCAAACCTTAGTTATACTTTTTAATGAAATTATTGTCCTTTGATGATAATTATTCTCATAAGAATTTGATTATCAAACCCTAATCTAATAAAATAAATTTCATTAGAGTAATAACTTTTTATATTATTTTTCGAATATTAGCCTATATTCCACATTTTGACACTCCTCTAAGTACCGAAAGTATCAATTATACATTCTAACTTGGTTATAATATTTATTATTATTATTTCACTTCACTCCTATTCGTAACTAATCTGTCAACCTTAATCCTTGGCGAAAGCCAATATTAAATTAAAGATTCGGGTTAAATTGAGGATATTCACCCAAAAAAAGTTTTCAAACGTAAAAAACGCTCAGAAATCCTTTAATGATTTGTAACAAAAAAAATTTAGAAAATTACTGAAGTGTTACTCCTTTGACAACTAATTGTCCATAAATCATTAAACATACAAAGTAGATGCCTGGACTTAGTTTATCAGATTTATTAACTTTTAATGAATACTCACCAGCCATTTGTCTTTCATTTATAATCGTTTCAATTACTCCTCCGCTTATACCTAATACATCAGTATTAATATTGGATGAAGCTGTTAAATCCTTTTAAATTATAAATTCAAGCTGAATTAGATTCTGGAAATCGAATATTTTGAGCGTTAAGTACTTCGACAGTTGAACTCGGAGATAGCATTTCCAAATAATAAGAATATCACAAGACATATTAAGTATCTTGTAACGGTTCAGCAGTCATTAGTATAGTGACTGGAGTTAAGTCATTATTAATTCTAACTTTATCTGCCGCGAGGTTGTAAAATTCTACTATCAAGCCATCAAATATTAATTCTCCGTTGTCATCGGTTATTACATCATTAATAAAGTTACCGTTATTATATTTTATAATTAAATAAACTTCTGAGTAAAGTAGGAACAATCTGTTCTAATACCAATCGTCCCTCTGATTAATTGATTTGTCACCAGACAAAAGGCTTATTTCATCTACCGTATTAAGATAAGCAATATTAAATAATATCAGAGTCATAACAGAATCAGCTGATTATATAATCTAATCGTCACTACTTATGCGTCGTGTTGCCTTTACGTAATCGTTAATAAACCGAAACGATTCATTCTAAAATTACTCAGTATTGATGTCCAACAAATTATAAGGGTAGACGTGCCAAAGTAGGGTTGTGGTTTTAGTCTAAAATATTGACTTTTGCTCCTTTTTATCAATAAAAAAAGAATACCTTTCAATTACCAAATATTACTCTGTTCCAATAAAATTTTTACACAAAAACAAGATAATATTTTAAATAAATTCATTGCGTGAAATAGTTTGGTGCGTTTGCCCTTATTATCGATACCTAATGTAAAGAACATTTCCAACTATTTAGTATGAAGCTAAAATCTATTATATTGATAACGCTTAGTGTCAGACTAAAAGTTGAGAATCCATTGAATTCGAATTATAGCACTCTAAAACATTTTTATTACTTTAAACATCTAGTTATCAATATTTTAAGATGAATTAATAGATACAAAAAATCAGGTACAAAAAAAAATCCCAAAGACAAATTGTCTTCAGGATTCTTTCTTATTTTATCATTAAACCATTAATTAAAGACACTAAAGCGTGCAATCATTAATAGCTTATAATTTATAACTTTATTGTACTAATACCTTTTTCGTCACGGATTGTCCATCAACGGATAATCGAACTAAATAAATACCTTTGACTTGATTTATCGCCTCACCAATCTGGATTTGATGTTTCCCAGCATTTTGCATTCCGTTCGCAATCATACCGACACGTTTTCCAAGTAGGTCATAGACTTCTATGATTACATCTGAACGCTGATTCAAGTTATAAGATAAGAACGCATTCGTTGTAAACGGATTCGGAGAAACCGAAACTTGTCTAACTAGTGCATCAACTGTTTTTGTCGAAGTAACACAATTATTATCAATTGTAACTGTGAAAGTATCTCTTACAAAACAGTTTGTTGTGGCTCCGATATTTCTATAAATCATATAGATTTCATACGTTGCTCCTAAACCAACGATTGGCGTGAATATAGGATCAAGACAATTGTAACAACTCAACACAGAGTCACTTGCATTTGTGCTCCAAAAGAACTGATAACCCGGCCCAAAGTTTCCTTGATTTACATCAATTGCAAAAATACTCGTATCACATACGACTGTATCTGTAGGGATATTCGGAGAATATGTCAAACCACTTGATTGGACATTAATCTTATAAGTGAATACACTAATACCATTAAAGATACAGGCATCATCTTTTATAGAGACTGTAAAGAAGTTTGTACCAACATCAGCAGCCGATGGAATCCAACGGAAAGTCGCAGATGGTAATGTACTTGTTGTATCATCAATGATATAACTTGCGTTTGAAATTCCAATTCCCCAATCCATTGTAATAGTTTGAGAAGCAGTTAAAGGCTGACCTTGTGCATCAAAAGACGCTAAACTAAGTTCAATTTCCTCACCAACACAACCTGTGTAAGAGTATGAACCAGTTGAACCATTCGTAGAAGCCGTCCCGTTAAATCCTGACATAATTGGCAAATCATTCGCTCCACAATCCACCACAGCGAACTGTAAATCACGAATTGTTTCCCCAATTTTAATATTTGAGCGATACTCTTCCACTAAAATACAAATTACAGCTACTTCTAGCGCAGTTGGTACTAAATCAATTTGACCCGTTTGAGGATCAATTGAAATAGAACTTGTTGTTAATGGATTTACACCTGAAAAACCTGCGACATAACTAACCGGAGTTGTTGCTGTTTCCAAACACGGCGTCAAACTAAATACTAAGTCATCGCCATCAATATCAGTTACACCATTATTAAAATGATTTTCTTGACCTAAACAAAGATAAACAGTAGGTTCGAAGTTGAATGCCGGTGAACTATTACATTGAGACAATGTATTATTTAAATTCGCATACAACCAGTTAGAACCTGAATTTGTCAGTGTTGTAATCGCACCATTACGGCAGCAAGTATTCCAACTAATCACGAAGTCATTACCGTTCACACATGGAGGCAATGTCACGATTCCACGATAAAAATATTGCTCCACACCATAAACTCCACTATTATTAGTACAAGCATCTTGACTTGGATCACAAAGTGGCGTGATATAAGAGTTTGTCGCACCATTAAGGTTTGACAATTGTACGCTTTGATTATAATTACAGTTTGGTGATGAAACGTTCACATTGATTGTATTACCTAAGCTAATACCGTTACAATCACGGAATAACTTTGCTACAATGGAGTATTGGTTCGGACCGATACATACATAGGTAATATCTCCGCCCATAAAGTGAGAGGCATTTGCTTTGCTGAAACTAAATAGCATTAAAGCAGCAAATGTTAGGGTTTTAATTAATTGTAATCGATTTCGCATAGGAAGATAGTTTTATAAAAAAACAAATTATTCAAAATATATTTAATAGAAAATTCTTGTTTTACGTAACAATTTAATAGACCATTCAAGTAAAACAAAAGGTTGTGGTAATTGATAGTCAAGTCAGTGAATCTTATTATTATTTTTACGAGTTTTTGTTTGAATGTATGCTCAAAGGTGAGGCCTTTTTGCAAATTTACTCTAATATACAACTATTTTTTTTATCAGCGAATCCTCATTATTTTTTAACAACAGAAAGTAAACGCCAGCTTCCATATTCGATACATCTAGCTCAAATGACTTAAATCCAACTTCTGCCACTTTTTTCTGAGTTTGAAGTAACAATTGACCAACAGAATTATATAAAAGAATATAGAAATCACCAATTTGAGGCGTTTGATAAACAACTGTCAATAAATCATTGACAGGATTTGGATGGACATTGACGAACTTAAAAGATTCACTCCAACCTCCATAATAATTCGATAATAAATTCATTGAATTTCCGATATTTAATCGACCACTTGTCAAGGTCGAAAACCTCAAAGAATCAATCTTATCTGTACCATTCAGCAGCATAGATTTTATAAACAATGCACTTTCCGCAGGTTCATTTTTAATCGCTTCTCCGAATAATCTGCTATCCAAACTATATAATAATGCAATCGAACCAGTCACGTGTGGCGTTGAGCAAGATGTACCACTAAAATAATCATAATTATTAATTGGATAAGTCGAATAAGAACCTACTCCCGGAGCTGCCAAATCAACCGCTACGATACCATAACCTCCAAGCCTTTTATCTGTCATATCAGTTTCCGTAACGGTTATCAGGTAAGGGCTTGAACACAACGTAGGAATATCACCAGTCGCCTGAACATTTATAGATTCATCATTCGTGACCGCCGAAACGCTCAAGATTCCACTTTCCCCAAGCATATTATATACTTCACAAAGAATAGGAAATTCATTGGGAAACTTATTAGCGAATCCCGCAGAAAAATTTGTCGCTACAATATAGGCTCCTTCTGAACCACCTGAATCATCATATCGCTGACGCATATATAAAGCGTAAGCATAAGCATTAATAACATTAATCGCCGAAAGATTAGAACGAAGTAGAATCGTATAAGGTAGAATTTTCACATCCCAATTTATACCTGTAACACCAATATTATTATTTCCTTTCGCTCCAATTATCCCCGAAACCGCTCCGCCATGTAAACTCGGCGGATGATTATCGCTTTCGTCTTCAAAATGCCAACCAGTATAATCGTCTACATAATTGTTATTGTCATCATCAATTCCGTTATTCGGAATTTCTCCATAATTCACCCAAATATTCTCCGACAAGTCTTCATGGTTCAAATCAATTCCATTATCAATCACAAAAACGACAATCGTATCACCGTTCGGCGACAAACCACCGGTTGTGAATTCCCACGCATCCGACGCTGAAATAATATCCATATTTTCCTGTCGTGTATAGAATTCATCATTAGGAATACCTCGATATTCTGCTAAATAGTTCAATTGAACCGTTTGAACTTCTGATAATTGAAATAACGCTTTAAGTATAATTGATTCATCCAATACCTTATCAAACCGAAGTAAACCGATATTTAAAACTTCCGATAAATCTTTAGAAATTGTAAACCAATCATTCTGCATTGAATTAAATTCTCGGGATTGAAATTCTTGAAAAATTAACGATTTAAATTCCATCGAATTCAATTTCCCCTCAAAATCTTCCCAAGAAGTATTTTGCGAAAGCATCACAATTACTTCATGCTTGATATAGTCTTGCGCGTTAGAAATAATTGATAAACAAAGGAATACGATAATAAGTAAAGAATTTTTCATATAATATTTCGTTTCGTGTTAAATTTTGTACCCGTAAGTTCAAATAACGAATTTTCATATAAAATCGTTGATTTATCTTTTAGAATTATTTCATTTTCTATCCGTTCTAATTCCTAATCAAACCCCAAAGCACCTCAAAGTAATCAAAAGCCTTCAACATTCGACTTCCATACCAAGAGAAAGCCTCGCCATCGACTAAAACTACTTTCGCATTCGGACAAGCAGCTTGAAATTCTGCTAAATGTTTCTTTTTATAAGGATATGGTTCAGAAGATAAAAAAATCGCATCAACATCATATTTTTTCAAATCCTGCAACTCAATCTCCGGATAACGCACTTTCGATTCAAAAATGTTTTCCGCACCAAAAGTACGTAACATCTCATTAATATACGTGTCATTTGCAGCGACCATATATGGCTTTCGCCAAATGAAATATGCCACTTTTAACCGTTTATTGGAAGTAAACTTTAAATCAAAATTCTTTTTTTTATCAATAATTTGCTGGACAATCTGATTTGCTTTTACCTCCCGGTTTACCAATTTTCCAATCGTCCGCATCATATTTAAAGCATCTTCAAACGTAACAATATCACTGAGCCAAACTGGAAATTTCTCTTGCAATTCCTCAATTTGGCTTCGCTCATTTTCTTCTTTGTTACCAATAATCAAGTCCGGATTTAATTCCGTGATGACGTCTATTTTCAATTGTTTAGTTCCTCCAATTCGAGTTTTGGAACGAAACCAATGCTCTGGGTAAATACAAAATTTTGTAATCCCAACTACTTCTTCTTCTAAACCCAAATCATATAAAAATTCGGTTTGAGAAGGAACGATAGATATTATCTTATTTCGCGAAATCTTATATTGAATTTCATTATTTAATTGATTATTAATCTGTTTTATCATAGATGAAATTCTTTTTTTTAACAGTTAATATTTGATAATAAAAATTTATAGTGTATTTTTGACACGAAGATTCTAAGTGTGTTAATAACACATAGAAGATGATTTTAACCAAATTATAAGATATTATGCAATATAGTAACACCTATTCAATAAATGTCTGGATGGCTTTTCAAACAGGCGAAGAGCGTGCTTTCCATTATATTTATGCAACATATTATAATGATTTATTTAATTACTGCTACGGAATTTTAAAAAACAGAGCGGCGGCAGAAGATTGCTTACAAGACTTCTTCGTACATCTTTGGAAAAAACGCCAAAAAATAACTCCAAAAACAACGGTTAAAGTATTATTAGTCGGTATTCTACGAAACTTCACCTTGGATTTTATTCGTAAAGATAAATGTAGAAATAAACATAACAACCAGTTCTCATTGGAAAATAAAACGCCAACACATTCCGTCGAACAAGATATTATCAAAAGTGAAATCACTGCTTATAAACAAAAAGTCGTCACAAAGTTGATAAATACGCTATCTTCTCAACAAAAAGAAGCTTTATTTCTGAGATATTATGAAAATATGGATATTAGCGAAATAGCTGGTGCAATGGGACTTTCTTACGCTGCAACGGCGAAACACCTTTCAAGGGCATCAAAAGCATTGGAACAAAAAGGGATAAATGATTAATACGAAACGAAACCTAATATATAAATTTTACTTTTTTGTAATATAAATTTTAAATCCAGCTCACACTTCAGAATTAAGTATCCTCTAAAGAATTCGAGATAAGTATCAAGTAACCCGCTGAAGGAAATCGACTTGAATCGTATCATCAATCTTTAAACTATGAAGGGAAGCTGCTTTGCCAAGGTTAACGGAAACTTCTAAATATCCCGCAGAATTAAAAAGGCAAAGTGTTTCGCCAACTTCGACGTCTGAATAATATAAACAAATCTCTTTTATTGGATCATAACGCTTGAAATACAATTCAAAAGTTCGACCTTTTGCGACTTGTTCAAAAAGCACTTCAGGAATATTCACAATTACATTTTCATAATTATCAATATGAATCACAGAACCACGAATTTGTGATTTACTCACAACCGGTTGAAGCGTAATTCGTTCTTGAATATTCAGTGCTTTCGTTCCAATCGTCTCAAACGGATTCTCATTTACGATATGTCCAACCGCTTGTGCATAAATATTCCGTAAAAGGAATAAGTCATTTGCATCAAAATTCAGATGATAAACCTCTTCCGGCTTTTCCTCAAAGACCAATGAAAACAATCCGTTATCTGGGCCAATGAAATAATAACCTTTATATCTAATCGCCAAATAACCTTCTACCGTATCAATAAAATTATTTACACTGATGACATGAATCGTCCCTTCTGGAAAACCCTTATAAGCGTTTTTAATAATAAAAGATGCTTGAACGATATCATAAGTTTTGACGTTATGAGAAATATCAATAATATTAAGGTTAGGATTTTGACATAACATCGCACCTTTTATAACACCAGCATAATAGTCTGTCAAGCCGAAATCAGTTGTTAGAGTAACAATTGCCATAAAAGTTTGATGCGTTTAGTTGTTTGATTGTTCGTTGTTGGTCATGAATATACTATAAAGCACTATACAAAAATGTTAAAAGTCGAGGGATTAACCTACTTTAAATTGTAAAATTTTTAAAATATCTAAACTTTTATCATGTTTTATTTTTATTCAAATAGATTTAATTAAATAACTATTAGGAATAATCTTGCATTCTGCATAGTAACCGACAATAATAAGTTAGGATTAATAAACTATTTGTATTCTAATATCTTCATTAATTGTGACCATTAAAAAATGATTATAATTATTTTTCGATTCCTGATTTCTTAGTAATAGGAATTAAAAAATTATACTTTCTAAGTGATAATATTTCAGCCCGTTCGCATAGCAGGCGAGCTGATAATCGGTATGTTTTTTTTTAATTTTGGTTCCTTACTTATTTTATAATAATTTAAATATATACTTTGAGCGAAATAGAATTAACTATAAATAGCGTCGATTTATTCGAATTATATGGCGACAAAGACGTAAAGCTTAACTTAATTAGGAAGGCTTCTCCTGATTTAAAAATCACATCAAGAGGTGAAAAACTAAAGATCACTGGTGATGATAAAAAGAATGTACAACGCTGTAAGAATAAAATTGAAATGATGGTTCGCTGCTTGAAAAAAGAGGAATCCATTAGCTTACAGGATGTACAGGAAATAGCAGATGGAAAGAATCCTTTTGAGAACAGAATTAGTTCCCGAAATAATGATAATGTCATCGTTTATCGTCGAGATGGTACGCCTATCAAAGCGAAAACACAGAACCAAAAATTATTATTTGAAT
>CAWVWD010000057.1:0-13127 GCA_963933585.1 uncultured Saprospiraceae bacterium | reverse complement strand
TTGTTCCACAAATTCTTGCTTTGGTAATTCTTGAACTGTAGCGCGTATTGTTTCTCCAATGTCAATAGGAATATCAAAAGTGATTAGAGGATGATTGAACGAATAACTATAATCATTTGATGGTCGTACTTTTACACCATTTCGCCATATTTCGATTGAACTAAAATCAAATATTTCGCTTGATTCTATTTCAAAAATTCTATTGATTCCATCAATTATTCCCATCAAATTCAATACAATCATAATCTCGTTTTTGACTTGATACTAATAAAAAAGGCGATGTTGAAGCATTTTGCCAACATCGCCTTTTATTATTTCCTATTGAAAATTATACTCCTTATGCGAAATATTGACGAATTAACGTCACATTTTCCCCTGCTACTAAAGCATCAAAAGTATATTTACTATTCGCCGGATCATGTGTCAATTCTGTGTAGATTCCATTTCGGAAAGCAAACACGGAAAATTCTGTACCTGCACTCGTGTAAACGATTTCCGTAGCACCAGTAGTTGAAACAGTCACAACCTCTTTTTGAGTTTTTGCAGCACCGATTTCTTGTGTTACATACTCGTAAAGAGCTTTACCTGATACTGCTCCAGTTGCTTGAGCTCCACTCGTGATATTACTACCAAGTTGATACATGAATTTCATTGTTCCAGTTACCATTTTGATTCCTGCACCTTCAGTTTCACTTATATCAATTAAACCACCGCTTTTAAGACCATTTTGGAAATCCCATGCACCAGTTACATCAATATCAGAAGTTGTTACAAAGTCATGAACTGATTTAGCCGAAGCTAATTTATTTGCTGCTGAAGTACTTGAAATCACAGTTTCTACACCGATGTAGGCGATACTAGAACCCCATTTTACGCCACTTCCTAAAATAAAGTTTCCTTCAACTTCCAAATCACCTTCAACGTAAGCTGCTGATGTTACTTTTAAATGCTGTATTTCAGTATTACCTCCATAGAAGTTAACATTCCCTGACACTACTTGTGTCGCCCCTGATAAACTTAATTTACCATCTAAAGCAGTTTGCAAACCAGTTGTATTACTAATAGCAATCGTAATATCTTGCTCTAATTGTGCTTGAGTTTTAAATGCTAAATCAGATAAATCTTCTGCTGATAAGGTAGTTATTGTCCAAATCGCAGCATTTGTTGTAGGATCTACACACTCATAGACTTCCCAATCTGCCGAAGTTAAACCATCAGGCTTATATAACCATTTTGCTCGTCTTGAAGCTGCTGTACCTACTTCCCATGTTGCCGTATTTGTATTTGCGGTATCATCACCCGAATTGGGTACACGATTAGAAGTTGTATAAGGTAATTCGTAATCAATTTTGGCTTTTAAGTTGCCATCTAACTTTTCGTAAGAAATGATTCCATCAACAATCATCTCCGTTTCTGCAATTGCACTTGTTGAAATATGCGTTGCATTAATTGCTCCTGGTGCGATGTGTCCTGCAAGAATCGCTAACGCTGCAATCTGAAACCATCTTAATCCGCTACTTGTTGGATTCATAAAATTTAATATTTAGAAATTTATTAATATAAAAAAATAAGGTTGCTCATTGTTACTGTGCCTTTTTTGGAATGTATAACCAAGACATTGCTTGGATCTTTTTTGCTTTCCGTATGCCAGTGAATTCAATAAAATGCTATTACTATTGATAAAGCATAAAGGACTATTGCTACTTGTTTAGCGAAGATGAAGTTTTTGATTTTTCTCATTGAATTCGATTTGATTCGATTTGATAATATAGCGTGAACTTATGAATGCAAATTTCAGTAGAATCAAATAAATAACTTAGCAGTAAACGCATGAAAACGCACTAAAACGCATGAAAACGGTTGATTCAAATGTAGTAATCGTATAAATTAAATTTGAATGATTTTGTTTCTAATGAGGTGCGAGTCAATTGAGAAGTCTTTTTTATTTCGTGCGATATATCGTGAGATATGTGTTTTTATATAAAAAAGTGTGAGGAAAACGTAAAAATGAGTTTGTGAATAAAGTTAAAACTTAGTAATAGTAACGGTTGTATCGTGTTAGTTTCGGGTTCACCCATTTTTGTGGGTTTTCGTATAGATTTCCTAATACATAGCATTTTCAATAACTTTGGGTTCATCCAGTAAGTTTGGGGAGTATAGAAATACTCCTCAAAACACGGAATAAACCGAAATAAATACCTAAATCCTCAAAAACTGGGAGGATATTGTGATGAAAGCTATGTTACCATCTTTAAGTTTTATAATAAAAAGGAGTAAGAAGAATCTCAATAAAAGAGGAGAAGCTTCTATATATATAAGGTATATAATTAATTCCAAACAAATTGATAGACTTGTAAATACAGGTTTAAGAATTCTACCAAAGTATTGGTCTAATAAGATTAAGTTCATAATTAAGTCGCAGGAATTATCTAATGCAAAAGAGCTTGAGGCCGCATTAAATACGATACTTAGTCAGGCACAAAAAATATGTCTTAACCTGAATTTAGAAAATGAATTAACTTTTGAACGATTCAAGATAGAATTCACAGGAGGAGGTTTAATTGATTTTGTAACATTTGCTGAAGAACAAATTGCTCATAGAGAGCGAAATAAGCTAGTCGGATCAGGAACAATTATAAATGATAAAAAAGCATTGAAAACCCTGCTTTCTTACCACTCTAAAATAAACCTTCCTGATATTATGGTTGAGTTTGTAGAAGGTTATATAGGATTTCTTAAAAGGAAAATCGTTAAATCAATAAAATGAAATTTCTATCTCAGAAAGCTTGGCGTAAATATTTTTTTACGTTGAAACTACTAAAACTACCAAAACTAATTTAACTACTGAAACTAAACAACTACATTTGCGGTCAGAGCAGCCAAACAAAAATAGAAAAGGAAGATGAATATTATTTCTACATTACAGAATGAAGTTGCAGCAGCAATAAAAGCATTATACGGACAGGATTTCGAAGCAGAAAAAGTTTCGGTAAGTGGGACACGCAAAGGTGTTGACGGCGATTATACGGTTACGGTTTTTTCTTTTGCAAAAATAGCACGAAAAGCACCACCGATGATTGCGGAAGAATTGGGAAAACACTTACAAGATAATTTAGATATTGTTTCAAGCTATGATGTCGCAAAAGGATTTTTGAATTTATATATTTCCAATAGTTATTGGACGAATTTCCTTGCGGATACTTTAGATAATTCTAATTATGGTTTTGCACCATCTAACGGTCGCAAAGTATTGGTGGAATTCTCTTCTCCAAATACGAATAAACCACTTCACTTAGGGCATATTCGGAATAACTTATTAGGCTGGTCAACGGCTAAAATTGTCGAAGCGGCAGGTTATGACGTAACGACAACGCAGGTTATTAATGATAGAGGAGTGCATATTTGTAAGTCAATGTTGGCTTGGCAAATGTTCGGAAATGGTGAAACGCCGGAATCTACAAGCATGAAGGGTGATCATTTTGTTGGAAAATATTATGTTATTTTTAACAATAAACTGAACGCAGAATATGCGGAATGGCAACAGACGGATGAAGCAAAAACGCTTTTTGAAAATTGGGTAGCAGAAACGGATGTGGAGAAAATTGTTGCCAAAATAAAGGACGACAATAAGAAAGCAAGTTTTGACGCTGAAAGCCATTTTTTCAAAAATATTTATAAGAATAAATATTTCAATATCAATAGTAAACTTGGTATAGAAGTTAATAATATGCTTCTAAAATGGGAAGCAAATGATACGGATGTTCGGGCATTGTGGGCAAAAATGAATAGCTGGGTTTATGCAGGTTTTGGTCAAACTTACGAGCAATTAGGGGTTTCTTTCGAGAAGAATTATTACGAATCTGAAACCTATTTATTCGGAAAAGATAAAATTGAAGCAGGACTTAAAAATGGTGTTTTTTATCAAAAAGAAGATAGTTCAGTTTGGATTGATTTGGAAGATAAAAAACTCGACCATAAATTAGTTTTGCGAAGTAATGGAACTTCGGTTTACATTACGCAAGATATTGGAATGGCTTATAATCGGACGGCAGATTATAACATGGAAAAGATGGTTTATGTCGTTGGGGATGAGCAAGATTATCATTTTTCTGCATTGTTCGCAACCTTAGGAGCATTGGGATTACCGAATTATGATGGTTTTCATCATTTGTCTTATGGAATGGTTGATTTGCCAACTGGAAGAATGAAGTCACGGGAAGGTACGGTTGTGGATGCAGATGACTTAATGGATGAGGTGATTAATTTGGCAATTTCAGAATCACAGGAAAGAGGAACTTTGAGTGATTTAGAAGAAGTCGAAAAGTTGCAATTATTAACGAAAATCGGTTTAGGTGCTTTGAAATATTTCATGTTGCGGATTAATCCAAAACGTAGAATGACTTTCGACCCGAAAAAATCATTGGATTTACAGGGTCAAACTGGGCCTTATATTCAAAATGCTTATGTTAGAACTCGGTCTGTAAAACGAAAAGCTGGTGGTTTTGATGGTTCGATTGCAGTGAATTATACATTACAACCTTTAGAAAAAGATTTGTTAATAATGATTCAGCAGTTTCCTGAAACGATTCAAATCGCTGCTCAAAATTATGATCCGTCAGAAATTGCAAGTTATGCGTATAACTTGGCAAAAACGTACCATAAGTTTTATCACGATTTACCTATTTTTAGAAATGTAGAATCAGAAGAAGCGAAGGCATTTAGATTACAAATGAACGAAATCGTTGGGCAAACGCTGAAAACGGCTTGTGGTTTATTGGGAATTGATATGCCAGAATATATGTAAACTGGGTTGCGAATTACGGATTGTGAGTTTGACCATTTTTGAGCATCGTTCTAACGGTCAAACTTGCAACCCGTAACTTGGAACTTGAAACCTGTAGCATGAAACGTAATATTTTAGAGCCACCTCGATTGAGTTTAACATTGGATAGGATTTGTCATGAATTGATTGAAAATCATGGTGATTTTTCGAATTCATGCTTGATTGGCTTACAACCTCGAGGCGTATTTTTCGCGGATAGAATCTATCAACGGTTAGTAGAATTAGGATTTACGGATTTAAAATATGGTAAATTAGACGTTACTTTCCACCGAGATGATTTCCGTCGTCGAGATACGATTTTAGTGCCGCATCCGATTGAAATGGATTTCATTGTGGAACAGAAGAATGTCATTTTTGTCGATGATGTTTTATACAGTGGAAGAACGGTAAATGCCGCGCTAAATGCGATTCAGCATTACGGAAGACCAGAAAAGGTAGAATTAGCGGTTTTGATTAATCGTCGCTTCAAGCGTGAATTACCGATTGATCCGGACTATGTTGGTTTGGAAGTCGACACCTTAGATGATGCTTACGTGAAAGTGGAATGGGAAGCGGTTCATGGAGAAGATATTGTATATTTAATACCAGAGAAAGATAAGTAGTAAATCGTTGGTAATATTTAATTGATAGTTCGTAACATCGTCATGTATTTCAAATCAGCGATTTGCTTATTTTATTATCAAATAAATTATGTCCAAGAACTTATGTATTTTGTAGTCGCTACATTATTAAATTATTAATTGTTAATTAGAGAAATGGCTGAATTAAGCACAAATCACTTGTTGGGTATTAAGTATATTACGCCTGAAGATATTCGATTGATTTTTGAAACGGCAGAGCAATTCAAAAAAGTTATTAATCAAAAAATCAAGAAAGTTCCTGCGTTACGTGATATAACGATTGCGAATCTTTTCTTTGAGAATTCTACTCGGACAAGAATCTCTTTTGAATTAGCAGAAAAACGCCTTTCGGCAGATGTTGTTAACTTTTCTTCGTCGAGTTCTTCTGTTAAAAAAGGGGAAACGTTATTAGATACGGTTAATAATATTTTATCTATGAAAGTAGATATGATTGTGATGAGACATCCTGCACCTGGTGCACCAATCTTTTTATCCAAAAATATCAAGGCGAATATTATTAATGCGGGTGATGGAACACACGAACATCCGACGCAGGCATTATTAGATGCTTTTTCGATGCGGGAACAGTTGGGTGATTTGGAAGGTAAGAAAATTGTCATTTTTGGCGATATCATGCACTCCCGAGTTGCACTGAGTAATATATTCTGTTTAAAGAAGTTAGGTGCACAAATCAAGGTTTGTGGTCCTCCAACATTAATACCAAAATACATCAATGAATTAGGAATCGGTGTGGAATATGATGTCAAGAAAGCATTAAAATGGTGTGATGTTGCCAATGTGTTGAGAATTCAATTAGAACGTCAGGACATTAAATATTTTCCTTCTATTCGGGAATATTCGCAATATTATGGTATTAATAAGTCGTTATTGGATGAGGTTGATAATAAGAAAATTATCATTATGCATCCTGGACCGATTAATCGTGGGGTGGAATTAACATCAGATGTAGCAGATTCTGAACATTCTATTATCTTAGATCAAGTTCAAAATGGTGTCGCAATTCGTATGGCAGTACTATATTTATTAGCACAAAAAAGATTAAATTAAGTTAGAAATTATAAAATTATTGCTCGCAAAGAGTAATAAACCAAAGAATATTCGTTATTAAAAGTAGGTTTCTGACAGAAACCTACTTTTTTTTGTCTAAAAAAAAACTTTATATTGTCTAAAGAAAGTATTTCTAATACTTATTGACATGAAAATATATATTATTTAATGAATTATACATATTATTATTTAATGTGAGCAGTTAAATATTCGACTTTAATATTACGGTAGTAATTTTTTGTAAACATTATTAAAATATATATCAATTCCAATTGACGAATATTTATATTTATGTCAAATTGTATTTCCTGTTAAAAAATGAATATTCAAATCAATCTTGAATTATGAAATCAACTCTATACAAACTACTAATTGTAACTATTGCAGTATTAACTGTATTACCTTCGTTTGCACAAAATTGTTCGAATGCGATTCAGGAGGAAAATGAATTTGCGGATGTTCACATGCTAAAAAGTCGCTGGCAAGTATTGGTGCTTCGAGGTGGAATTAGTTACGGCTTGGAAATCGTCAATGATGATAAAGGCATACAGGCAATATTTCACTCTCGAGGTGGAATCTCTTTAGAACAAGATAACGAGGTGATTTTTATGGATAACAATAAAGAACGCCGTGGTTATCGATTCATTGACTTTGGAGATATGAAACAAGGTTCTGGTGTCCCTATTTACACCAACACTTTACAGTTAGACTTAGCAGCGTTAGAATGGTTTTCTAAATCGATTATTACAACGATTTATTTAAAAAACAATACGACGAACGAAATGCAAAAGCTAACGGTTCAATCGAGTCGTCAATCTGAGTTTTTGGGTTTGGCACGTTGCTATTACAGTAAATTAAATAAAGGAAAAGTAAAAGATAGACCTGCAGGGCGAGTTTATGGAAAATCAGCAGGAAGCAGCAGTAGTACCTCCAAACCGGTTGCTGCTTCCTCTGGAGGTTCAACTTCTGGGGGCAGTTCTCGCCCATCTTCCTCTCCTTCTCGTGCCGTTTCGATTGATGAATTGAATGATAAAGAATTAGGAGAATTACGTCAAAGGCTGATGGATGAAAAACAGCGTTTACGGGAAGAGATTGAGAAGGCTCAGGATAAGCGGAAGAGTATCAACGCAAATATGGCGAAGGAACTAGAAGCGGCAAATGAGGATGTGGCCATGAAAAAGCAGGAGATTGCGAATGAAGTTTTGGAATCTCGGAAGAGGGCACAAGCAAAGATAAAAGAAGATATGGTTGCTTTGACAAAGCAAATCGAAGATGCTAAGACGAATGCTATTACGGAAATAGAAAGATTACAGCAAGAAGTCGCAGAAGCAAAGAAAAATGCGGCCCAGAAAATTCAAGATATTCGATTGGAATCAGCTGAAGAGATTGCATCAGTTCGCAAACAAGCTGCGGATAAAGTTATACAAGCGAAGGTGAAATTAGAAGAAGCATTAGTTATTTATCAAGATGATTTGTCATCGGCTCGTGAAAATGCTTCGGAGGAGATTACTCGTATTCAAGAGGAAACGGCTAGGGCAATCATGGACGCTCGGAAACAAGCTACGGTTCAAAAAGAAGTCACTTTTGATGACGTTGCAAATACTAAGAAAACGGCGGTGGAACAAATTCAAAGCGTGCAAGAAGAGGCAGCGGAACAAGTTGCTGTTGCTCGTGAAAATGCTGCTTTAGAGAAAGAGAAGATTGCAATTAACGTAGCAGATACGCGTCGTAAAGCGGCTGAAGGCATTGCAACGGTTAAGAAAAATAATGCAACGAAAATTGCGGATTTGAGAGAACAAGCTGCTAAGGAAAAAGAGGTAATTGCCTTAGAAATTGCGGAAGCTCAAAAACGTGCAGGAATCAAAATCGCTGAAATTAGCCAATTGATTGAGACAGAAAGGGAAAAATCAAATGCTGAAATTAAAAATATTCGTACTGCTCAAAAAGCAGAAATAGATGCGATTCGCTATCAAGGTGAAAAAGAAAAAGCCGCAGCTTCGGCGGAAGTAGCAGCCGTAAGAAAAGCCGCAGCTGAAAAAATCAAGCAAGCTCAAAATACAGCAGCAGAACAAGTCGCAATAACGAAAGAAACTGCGGATGAACAACGAAATAGAATCTTGAGAGAAATCGAAGAAACGAAGCAAAAGTCAGATGCAGAATTGAAACGTATTCAAGAGGAAACTGCAAATCAAATTGCAGAATTGAAAGAGAGAGAGGCCGCAGCCAAAAAAGAAGCAGCGGAAGCCGTAGTAGCAGCCAAAAAAAGAGCTGCAGAGGAAGTGAAAAAAGCACGAGAGGCTGCAGCCGCAGAGGTTACTGCTGCAAATGCAAAAGCAACGGAAGTGAAAACACAGTATTCTTCCGAAATTATAAAAACACAAGAAACGGCGAAGGATAAGATTACGGAGATTCAATCAGAAATGGCTCAAAAAATAGCTACTGCAAAAGCTAAAGAAAGTGAGGCAAAACAAGTTACAGCTAAGGAAGTCAGTGAGGTGAAGAATTTTGCTGCTTCTCAAATTCGAATAGCACAAGAAGCTGCAGCTACGGAAATCGGTAGAATTAAAGAGGAATCTGAAAATGTAAAACGTGATGAAGCGATTGCAGTATCGGAAGCGAAGAAAAAAGCTGCAGATGAAATTGCGAAAACAAAAGCAGAAACAGCAAATAGTGTAAAAATGGCCCGTGAAAAGGCAGCTGCAACTCGCCAAACAATTGTAGAAGAAGTCGCGGGATCAAGAGAAAAAGCAGTATTAGAAATTTCGGCAGCAAAACAAAGGGTCGCAGAGGAAGTGAAAATCGCTCGTGAAAAATCTGCAGCAGAAACAAAACGTTTATCATTGAGTATTTTAGAAGCTCAAAGGGTAGCTACTGATAAGGTCCAAAAAGCTCAGGCTAATGCAGCAATGGAAGTCGCAAAAACTCGTGAGAAAGCCGCAATGGAAGTCGCTCAATCTTTAGAAGCTTCTGAAATCAAGAAAAAAGAGTATCAAATCATGACGGAAATTTCGCGCAAATCTTCTGATGACGAAATCAAAACTGCAAGAGCGAATGCAACCAGACAGGTGGCAGATGCAATGACAAAATCTGCATATGAAATAGCTAGAGTTAGAACAGAAACGGAAGCGAAAAAAATACAATTCGAAAACGAAGTGAAAGCGGAACGAGAAGGTAGTAATGCCAAATTACTAAAAATTAGAGCAGAAACAACTACTGAAGTTCGCGCTGCAAGAGAACGAACTCGTAAATTGATTCAAGCTGAAAATGAGCGTATTGAAGCTGCAAAAGCAGCTAAGGTAAAAGAGTTGAGAGAAATTGAATTGAAAGTGGAAAGCGCGAAGAAAAATTTGGCAGAGTTGGAACGTAAGAAAAAGGAAGCGGAAGGTGGAAAAGATTAATTTTAATAATTAATAATATAGAATTAAAAATAAGAATCGTCGTGCTGAATACATTTCAGCATGGCGATTCTTATTTTAACAAAACCTTTTCGGTTTTCGAATTGTCTTTATCGTTGATTAATTATGAATTGTTATTAATTCAAAAAACTAAAAACATATAATATGTATAAGATAATTGTAATCTTGAGTTTAGCTGTTTTATTCGGTGCAAGTCAATGTACAACAACCGAAACAACAAGCGAAACAACGACTTCTTCAAATGGTATTAAAATAATGAATACTGCGATTGTAAATGATTCTTTAGAATTTCCTGATAAGGTGATGAAAATTGAAAAAACGCAGGCGGAATGGAAGTCAGAATTAAATGAATTAGAATACAATGTATTGCGAGAAGAAGGCACAGAAAGAGCGTTTACAGGAACATATTGGGACAATAAAAAAGATGGAACTTATACTTGCCGAGCGTGTAATTTACCATTATTTAGCTCTGACACGAAGTTTAAATCAGGAACGGGTTGGCCAAGCTATTGGGAACCGATTAATGGAATTTATGTCGGTGAAACCAAAGATACTCGCTACGGGATGACTCGAACGGAAGTTCATTGTAACCGTTGTGACGGACATTTAGGACACGTTTTTAGCGACGGACCAAAACCAACCGGCTTGAGATATTGTATCAATTCTGTTTCAATGAATTTCGTAGAAAAATGATTTTGTCGATATAGTTGTATGTATTATGTATATTAAAAATGAAAATATATAATTACAGTTTATAAAACTGTTTTTTAAGGGGTTAGTTTTACTTACTAATTTCTAATTTATTCGCTCAATCTGACACAATTTATTGGGAATATTTTTCATTTAAAACTTGTTTACTAATACAAAATAGAAGAAGGGTAAAGGGTGAAATATGGAGAATATTCGGTGTTTCATTCGAATTGAAAACTCGATTAAATTAGTTTTTAGGAAAGCAGTGAAAAGCATCAATATTTTTACCTTCGGGTAAGTTATTAAAAGCTAAAATTTATTAAAATGGTGATTGTTGGAGGTACAATACAATAAGTATTAAACAAGGCAAATTACAAGAATATCTACGACAAACAATGGCTTTTTAAACGGACTAAATCTTATTTTAAAGCTATTCTGAATACACATAATAATTTTTTGACTACGATATAAAGAAGTACTATGTATTGTAAATCAAGTATTTAGGTGTATTTAGGGCTACTCTAAACTTGTCGTGGGTATTAATTTAGATTTTAGATTTAAAACTTTAGAGAACAGGTAGCAAATAATCTATTCCCTTACGTTATCAATATCAATATTAAAACCTAGACACTAAAATCTAATATGAAAACCTTAAAAAATATACAAACAGAAATCTGGACACAACTTATTCAAGGTGAAAATGACCGAAAACATCCTTTTAGGTGCGGTGTACTCGGAACCGTTTCCGAGAATATTTCCAACTTAAGGACGGTTGTAATTCGAAAAGTGATTCAAGAAGAAAATGAACTTTGGTTTTATACCGATTTTCGCAGTCCGAAAGTACAAGAAATTCAAAATAATGACAATATAACTTGGCTTTTCTATCATTCAAATGAACAACTTCAACTTCGCCTTTACGGCAACGCTGAAATTATTCAAAATACGTCTATTAATCAAGAGATTTGGTTGAACCTTCCGGATTACGGGAAAAGTGATTATTTGACTCAACACCCCCCGGGAAGTATATTGAGTGAAAATGATAAAGAATCATTAAACAAAGATTTTTATCAAAATTTTTGCATTATTAAAACAAAAATTAAAGTGATTGATTACTTGCGACTAAATCGTGACGGACATCTGAGGGCAAAATTTGAAATCGAAAATAACGAATGGAAAGGGGAGTGGCTAGTACCTTAAAATTAAGGATCAAATGCTTTAACGTAAAACCGTATTAATTTCAAAAATTGATACGGTTTTATATTTTGTAAACTTCCTTTTTTAATAAAAAATAAAATCTCAGGAACTTCTAACCCTAAAAAAACGTCTATTAATCTATCATTGAAAAAGCAAATCGATTTACAAACATTCAAAATCAAATTATCATGTTCCGCTTCAACCGTCATATCGCTCCTATTGTCTTAATTGAGTTTAAGTAGTTACTTTAGTTTAGAGGTAGTTTCAGTAGTTCTAATCTGAATAACTCAAAATTTTTAACCAAGAAATTGCTCCAAACTCAATTGCAAATTCATCCCGATTTTCTGGGAAGAACTTGGTACAAATTCAAAAGAAATCAGATATAAATTCTACTCGGAATGTCAGTGAAATTCACAGGCAAACTGGAGTTGAATATCTAAAAATAAGTAACCTGAACATGGGAAAATTAAAAATAAAAGGTGGTGATTTAACGAAGTTAGGTTTTCCGAAGGGAAGTAAAGTAACCAGCATGACGTTAGGTTTGATGCACCGATATTATAAGCATAATAATAAGGCGTTTGTCCTAAATATGCTGAAACAGCTAGTAAAAAACCCGAAGAAATTTATTTCGCATGAAGTTTTAGAACCGATTGCGGAGTTATTAATCGAAAAGCCCGAGGTAGAAAATATTGAGGTTGGGGAGGAGATTCGATTGCTTCGAGACGATGAAATAAAATCTTTTAAAAAATATGGTAGTCAATATATCGGACAAGGTGCTATTGATCAGATGAATATCGCTATGCGACTCCCTGTAACGGTTAAAGGAGCATTGATGGCGGACGCTCATCAAGGTTATGGCTTACCGATTGGCGGTGTATTGGCGACACAAAATTGCGTAATTCCTTATGGTGTGGGTGTTGATATTGGTTGTCGAATGTCTTTATCTATTTACGAAGCAAAAGCCTCGTACTTAGCAAATAACGACTTCCAATTAAAAGGGTTGATTAAGGAAAATGCTCGCTTCGGGCGACATATTTTCGAGGATAGAAATCGCAATGATGCGATTTTTGAACGATCAGAGTTTAAGGATATTAAAATCCTGAAAAAGTTAAGAAACAAAGCATATCAACAAATTGGCTCGTCAGGTGGCGGCAATCATTTTGTTGAATTCGGTATCGTGAAAATTACGGATATTGATAATGAATTTGGTTTGCAGATTGGTGAATATATGGGACTTTTGACTCATTCAGGTTCTCGTGCATTGGGTGCAAATATCGCTCGACATTATACGAATAT
>CAWVWD010000056.1:0-13162 GCA_963933585.1 uncultured Saprospiraceae bacterium | reverse complement strand
GGCGAAAGCCAGAAGAATATTGCATTGGACGAAAATCGAATTACAAAACGAAACGGTATCAAATATTCCTCCTTTAAAAGCAAAATTTTCAGTAATTGCTTTAAAAAATGAATACCGCATGGCTTCGATGTTGCTTTGGGCATTGAACGGTTTGTTGCTCGTCGTAAACCTAACCGACATTCAATACGTTTGGTCAGATTTTTCAGAAAAATCAGCAACAGAATTAAGACAATTTGTCCATGAAGGTACGTATTTACTCATTTTTGCCATCATTCTAGCAATGAGTATCATTTTATATTACTTCCGCAAAAATCTCAATTTTTATCCTAAAAACACCTTTTTGAAAACGGCCGCTTACGTTTGGATTTTCCAAAATGTATTGTTGGCGTTTTCGGTTGGCATTCGGAATTATCATTATATCTCGCATTTTGGATTGGCGTACAAACGGATTGGCGTTTTCATTTTCTTGTTTTTGACGGCAATCGGTTTAATAACGATGTTCCTAAAAGTTCGAGATAAACGCACGTCTTATTTCCTGTTTTTTAATAATTCATGGGCGATTTATTTGGTTTTAATGGCGCTTACCTGCTTGAATTGGGACGTGATGATTACGCGCTATAACCTTGCAAATTCGGACAAAACGGAGTTGGATATGGGTTTTTTATTAGCGGAAGTTTCGGATAAAAATCTTTGGTTGTTAGACGAAGTAGGTTTTAATGAATTGACGGATAAAAATGTTTCCATTTATGATGAAAATCGCTACGATTATGTCAATGTTGCGGATTATTTTTTAAATAAAAAACGATATTTTTTAAGTCGTCAAAAGCAGTATTCGTGGGCTTCTTGGAATTATGCGGATTATGTGAATGGTGAGCGATTAACGATGGAATAATGGTTGCCATCGGATTTTAAATATTCGTTCTAATCACTAAAAAAAAACTAAAAAAAATGCAAAAAATATTGAAAAATAAGTCACCGAGGTTTCGGGATAAACGAGAATTAGCAATCGCCTTATTCTTCGCATTCAATATCAGTCTATTAATATTTCGAGTTTTCTATTCTACGGAATTCCGATTTATCTTTTTGATATGGAATTTATTTTTAGCCGTTGTTCCGTATTTTTTTATGGAAATGGCATTGAAAAATCAGCAAAAAAGATGGATAGCTTGGTCGTTATTTGGAGCGAGTTTATTGTTTCTACCAAATTCACCTTACATCATTACGGATTTATTTCATTTAAAGCACCAAGCTTCGATGCCGCTTTGGTTTGACACGCTTTTGGTATTTTCTTTTTCAATAACAGGTTTGTTATTATTCTATGATGTTTTATTGAAAATGCATCGATTCTTAGAACGACAATTTTCTACAGTTTGGGCGATTATTGGTATAGTTAGTATTATTTTTTTAAATGCGTTTGGGGTTTATTTAGGTCGATTTTTACGGTTTAATAGTTGGGATATTGTGTCGAATCCGTTTGGTTTGGCTCGTGAAATTTTGGATAGAATCATTCATCCGTTTTCGCATCCGCAAACTTGGGGCGTAACCTTAGGTTACGGAACGATGTTTTTAGTCGGTTATATAATGGTGAGGATTTTGGAGCGAGAACGAAAGTTTGGTTAATTGTAAATAATTATCAATTATTAAAATAACAAAAACCCGTTAGCTTTTAAAAAGCTGACGGGTTTTTCATTATAAAACGTTCAACCTTTCCAACCTCAAAGCGTTTTAATCTCATTCAAAACAAATAAAAGGTAGTGGACAGATTTTGTTCTTCCTCCCTTAAAACTTTAATACTTTACAATGATAACACACTTAAACGAAGGTGATAAAGCGCCAAATTTTGAAGGTTTAGATCAAGATGGAAAGACGATAAAATTAGAAAATTACAAAGGCAAAAAAGTGATTTTATATTTTTATCCAAGAGATAACACGCCTACTTGCACGGTGGAGTCTTGTAACTTACGAGATAATGAAATAATGCTTAAAGCAAAAGGATTCGAAATTATTGGCGTAAGCCCTGATACACAAAAGAAACATCAGAACTTTATTAATAAACACAGTTTACCTTTTCCGCTTATCGCTGATACCGAATTAGAAGTGATTAAAGCATATGGCGTTTGGGGACATAAAAAGTTTATGGGGAAGGAATACGATGGTTTACATCGTACAACTTTTGTGATTGATGAAAATGGAACAATCGAACGAGTATTCAAAAAAGTAAAATCAAAAGAGCACGCTGACCAAATCTTGGCAAGCTACGTTTAGATTAGGTATCGTACTTAACAATCGGAATTAATCCGAACTAATGAAAAGCCTCAATAGGGCAAAATCATTGAGGCATGGCAACGGCAACACCATGTGAAAAACAAAAAAGGCTCTTCGGAAATTAATCCAAAGAGCCTTTTCAGTTATTTATTATGTGAATTTATCATTTGTAACGACGTTTCACACGTTTTTTACGTTTATTGAAGTGATTTCCACCTTTGAAGTTATTACCGGCAGGGCTACCTGTACGAGTCATCGCACAACGGAAACCAACGGTTCTTGAAGCTTTATCTTCATCCATGAAGCGACGAGCACCTGGAGATAACCAAAAAGCTCTATCAGCCCATGATCCACCTTTGATAACTCTTGCTTTATCACTTACTAAAGTAGAAACTCCGTAGTTATATAAAACTTCTGATTCTTGATCACCATCTAAGTAATCCAAGACGCTACCACGTTTGTAGTTTTCACGATTGGCAACTTCATCATCTTTTACCACACGGTAACGAAGACGACCTAAGCTATCTTTTTCAACTGGACGACCTTCTTCATCTAAGATTTTTTGTTTGAATTCATTACCACGAACTGGGTTCAAAGTATGATCTTCAACATCTCTTAATGCTAAACCGGTCATAGGACGATAAACGTCCATTGTCCACTCACTTACATTACCAGCCATGTTATACAAGCCATAATCGTTCGGCATAAATGCACGAACTTCAGAAGTAATAGATGCATTATCATTCAACTGTCCGGCCATACCCATGTAATCACCACGACCACGTTTGAAATTGGCTAACATTGCTCCTTGATAACGACCTCTTTCTCCATTTCTTACTGTATTACCATTCCAAGGATATAAACGACGATCAGAAATGCGCTCATCTTTTGCGTAAGCTTGATTTCCAACTAATGCTAAAGCAGCATATTCCCACTCCGCTTCTGTAGGTAGACGGTAATCTGGTAATAAGATACCATCTTCAAAACGAACTTTACGCTCGACACCATCTGAACCTTTAACACCACCTTTAACGGCACCTTCGTATTGACCAACAAGATAAGCTTCTGTATTAAAGTTATCTTCATTCTTTTGTTCAGGATTTATTTCTAAAACTCCTTTTTCAATAAGAATCATCTCATTTACACGATCTGTACGCCATTTACAGTAATCATTTGCTTGAATCCAATTTACACCAACTACTGGGTATTCATCATAAGCTGGAAAACGCAAATATGTTTCCACATAGGGCTCATTAAATGATAATTCTTCACGCCAAACCAATGTATCTGGTAACGCATTTAAGAATACTTCTGGATAAGATTCGTTAAAAACTCTTTTTAACCAATGCAAATATTCACGATATTCAAAATTCGAGATTTCAGTTTCATCCATATAAAAAGAAGAAACTGTTACACGTCTTGGAATATTATTATACTCGAAAGCTACATCTTGCTCCGTCTGTCCCATTGAGAAGGTTCCACCTTCAATCAATACAAGATTTGGTCCAGTGGCTTGTCCTTTGTAATTTAGTTTCTCGTATCCACCCCATTTAGAATCATTTAAGACCCAACCAGTAGTAGCAGAACGTTCTTTTTTACACGAACTAAATAGAAGTAGTGCACCGAATAGATATACACTTAACCTCAGCAGTTTTTTCATCTTAGGATAATTATTTTGTTTGATAAATGGCTGACATTGTAGTGAAGATCATTGAACAAGTAAAATTTAACCTTTTCATCGTACCTTGATTAAGGATACGGAAAATCACTAACGTCTTTCCTTTTCTTTAAATTAGTATTAAAATCCGATGGTATAAAAATACCTTTTTGCATGATTTTATTGTGTCAAGTACAAAAATCGTGATTTTTAATGTGATTTTTATTAGAATTGAAACATTTTTAAACAATTCAGATAATTTCTTCCTTTTCTCTTATTGATTTGTTCAAGATAAATCGATACAGAAACTTCATGTGCGCCACCTGTATCGGTTGTCAATTCTGATATTGTAAGATCATAGCTATAACCAATTTTGAACATTTTATATCTCGTTCCTAATAAAATGATAGCAGCATCTACATTTGTAAAAGTATGACGATACCAAATTCCACCAAAGAGAGATTCAAAATTAGCGTAAGCCCCGACATTTAATTGTTGGAATTCACCTTGACGAACATACATGACATTCGGAGAAATAAACGTTCCCTTGTCTCGATTATTGTATGAGTCCCGTATGCTAATCTCTGCGCCACCGTGAATTGTGAATCGTAAAGGTACTAAACCAAATGTAGAACGTGTCGCGATCAAGCTCTCATTTGGCGAATTTACATGTTTTATAGAAAATCCTCCATAGAAACTTTTAGAGTAAGCCACAAAACCTGCTCCGAAGTCTCCATAATAAGTACTAAGGTTAAAAGGCCTTTCTTCTTGTGAGGGAAATGGATTCCCTGAAAGGTCTAAAGGTCCTCGCAAAGGATCAATTTGATCCAAGAAAATTAAATTATCCCAATCCACAGTGACTTGACCGATTCCTACTTCAAAACCTGCTTTTAAGTAAAAGTCCCGACTAAACTCCAAATTATAAGCGTACGAACCTCCTATTTTATTAGTTTTGTAAATACCGTCACCAGCGACATCTGCCATGACTGTGAAACCTAAGCCACTTTTTGCTTTATCAAAAAATTGATCATAAGAAGCGGAATAAGTAATGTAAGCGTTAGATAATGCAGGCCACTGATTTCTATAGTTCAATGAAATGCGTGGAACAAAACTGCTACCTGTTAATGCAGGATTAAGTTGCATCGGAGTAGCGTAGAACTGTGAGAATATAGGGTCTTGAGCTTTTACAGCTGTAAAACTTAAACCAATTAGTAAGCACGAGATTAGTAGTTGTCTATACATTTGATGAATATTTTTGTCGTGTAAGTTTGTTTGATAGCTTTTATCAAAAAAGTGGAAGAAAGTAACTTTAACATTTGTAAACTACCATACAATTTTCTGGAAAATACAAACTATTGTAGCAACGTTTTAATAGCTTTAAACATTGTATATTGTATGTAAATTCAGATTTTGATACTGAGTTCTTAATTTTTTTATTGTCAAGCAAAAAGACATTAATAAAGACGGGAAACGATTTGAAAATGTTTTCGTTTTTATCGTATTTATAAATGAATCGTTTTAAACAATATTAATAAAAATATGTGTTAATTGATTTATGAAAATTCAAATTATAATACAAGAAACGAGTTTAGAACTAAATTTGTGCCTTTTTCTCAAAAATTGTAATTAAAAATCATACTCTCAAAAGTGAAACTAAATTGTAAGTGAAACTTATCGTCTAGCTTTAGAATTCAAGAAAAATTCAGGTATTATGAAAAAAATAGCATTATTATGTGTACTAATTAGTCAAGCATACTTAGGTTTTGCCGCTAATCCAATGAATTTTCAAGAAACCCTTAATTGGTTCGACGAACCGGTAAGTTTACAAATTACGGAAACGAGAAATATTGATGTTACATCGTTTGAGAATGCAATCTATAAATCAACTCATCCGACGCTTCCAATTTACAACAAAGAATTTAAATTGGATAGTTATGGCGATTTGGAAGTGAGAATTAGCAATGAAGTTTATGAAATTTTTGAACGAGAACCGAATACGGAAGACGATAAATTTCTTTCAGGAACAATAAATATTGACAAAAAAGTAGAAATCGCACGCCGACAATCAATTGGTGCGGTGAGTTTTATTCCAATTAGAATTAATGAAATTACAGGTGATTATGAACGTTTGGTTCGTTTCGATTTGCAAATAACCCTTCAGGAAAAGACTTTTCCAATGAATCCTATGGGGAGTAGAAATCAAACTTCGATTTTGGCAGATGGAGATATTTATAAGATTGGTGTTTCGGAAACGGGTGTTTATAAATTGACTTATGACTTCCTGAAAAACGATTTAGGAATTAGTAACCTTGATAATATTGATCCGAAAAGTATCAAAATATATGGTGATGGTGGTGGAATATTAGCAGAAGCTAATGATGCTTTCCGTTATGATGGCTTGCCTGAAAATGCAATTTTTGTGGAAGGGGAATCAGATGGACAATTTAATTCTGGTGATTATATTTTATTTTATGGCGAAAGTTCAGATGAATGGATTTATAGCGAAGGGTATAAAATGAGTATGAAGCGTGAAAATCCTTATACAAATGAAAACCATTATTTTATTAAAATAAGTACTGGAAATGGCAAGCGAATTCAAAGCGTCAACTCTTTAAATAATCCAGTGTATAACACTTCTACGTACGATTATTATGAACACCATGAAGAGGATTTGGTGAACCTTTTGGATAAAGATATTTATCGACATGGTTCAGGAAAGATTTGGTACGGTGAAACTTTCAAGTTCACTCGCTCACAAACGTTTAACTTCAATATTCCGAATATTGACCAAAGTATACCGGCAAGATTGGTGACGTATCTTGCTTCAAGAGACCTCGCTGGTACGAATAGTTTTGGAGTTAAAGTTGGTGCACAGAGTGTAGGAAATTCTTTGTTAAGTCGAACCTCTTCGAATGTAGAACACCCCGTTGCGAAAAGTAGGGTTGATACTTTTAAAGTGGTTAATCCACCATCTAATTTTGCAGTACAATTAGACTTTCAGGCTTCTGCCAATGCGGAAGGTTGGTTGAATTTCCTGAGTGTAAATGCCAGACGAAATTTGGTGTTTTATAACGGCCAGATGAATTTTAGAGATAGAGAAAGTATAAAATATCCTTCTACGGCTTTTGTGATTTCAAATGCTACGAATGTAACTGTTTGGGAGGTAACGAATACGACGGAGGTTAAGGAACAATTAAATGAAGTATCAGGCGGAACATTCCGTTTTGGAACGGAAACGATAGAACTAAAAGAGTTTGTTGCTTTTGATGGGTCAAGTTTTTTGTCTGCGGAAGCGGTTGGACAAATTGATAATCAGAATATACATGGATTATCGACTCCTAATATGGTGATTGTCTATCATTCGGATTTCAAAGCAGCCGCGGAAAAACTGGCAGTACACCGTCGCAGTCATTCTAATATTAGCGTTGAGGCCGTTTCTGTTGGTCAGATTTATAACGAATTTAGTGCTGGAAGTATGGATGTTACAGCGATTCGAGATTTTATGAAATATCTTTATGACAATGGTAATTTACAAAATTTGTTACTTTTCGGAGATGCGTCATTTGATTTTAGAAATATTTCGAAAGTAAGTAATCCACAATCATTTGTACCGTCTTACGAAACTAGCCAAAGTCTTAATCCAATTACGGCGTTTCCAATGGATGATTATTATGGATTATTAGATATTACAGAAGGTACTAATCCACATATATTTGGAACATCGGATATCGGAATTGGACGTTTTCCTGTGAAAACGCCTTTGGAGGCGGATCAAGCGGTAACGAAGTTGATTGATTATGAAACTCAAACGGTTAATTATGGGGATTGGAAAACCAGAGTTACTTTTATAGCTGATGATGAAGATGGAAATTCACATTCAAGAGATGCGAATAAAATAGCAGATAGGGTTCGTCAAAATTTTCCAGTTTATAATGTGGATAAAGTATTCATCGATGCTTACAGTCAGCAGGTTTTGCCAGCTGGAGAGCGTTATCCGGATGCTGAAAACTCAATCTATACAAAAGTTTTCAAAGGGAATTTGGTAATGTGTTACTTAGGTCACGGTGATTCTAAAGGTTTAGCACAAGAAAGAATCATTGATTTGACGAAAATTGGAAATTGGACAAATTCACAAAAATTACCACTTTTTGTTACGGCAACTTGTTCTTTTGGTCCTTATGATGATCATAAAGAAGTGAGTATTGGCGAGGAATTATTTTTAAAATCGAATGGCGGTGCCATTGCATTATTCACGACCACTCGTTTGGTTTTTGCAAATAGTAACAAAGAGCTAACGCAGTCTGTTTTTGATAATGTACTTCCAGCGATGAACGGTACAAGACAATCATTGGGAGAAATTTTAAAAAATGCAAAGAATGCGTGTATTAATTGTACCGAGAATAGTCGTAAATTTACCTTATTTGGTGATCCTTCTATGAAATTGAAATATCCGGAACATCATATTGTAACGAATACAATTAATACAAAACCTGCGATTCAAAAAGATACGATTCAGGCATTGGAAGAAGTAACAATTACTGGTCAAGTTCAAGATGCCGCAGGGAATTTGTTGTCAAATTACAACGGAACACTTTATCCAACAGTTTTTGACAAAGTTAAGACAAAGTCAGGGTTGGGAAATGATGTAGGCAGTCGTCCCTCACTTTCATTTCAAGTTCAGAATAACATTTTATTTAGCGGACGAGTTTCTGTTAATAATGGGTTGTTTACATTTAAATTTATTGTGCCAAAAGATATTGATTATCAATATGGTTATGGCAAAATAAGTTACTATGCGGATAATGGCTTAAATGATGAAGCTTGGGGATATTACGATACTTTGTACATCGGAGGAACGTATGCAAATGCAGTAGCTGATAATACAGGTCCAAAAGTTGATGTATTTATGAATGACGAAAATTTTGTTTTTGGTGGGATCACAGACGAAAGTCCAGTTATTTACGTTAAACTTTCAGATAATACTGGAATTAACACTTCAAGCACAGGAATCGGACATGGAATTAGTGCAGTTTTAGACGAAAATACGCAACAATCCTACTCCTTAAATGATTTCTATGAGTCAAAGTTGGATGATTACAAAGAAGGAATTGTAAAGTATCCACTTTCTGAAATGGAAGAAGGTCGTCATCAAATCACCGTGAAAGCATGGGATGTTTCTAATAATTCGGGAACCGGATATACGGAATTCATCGTAGCTGCTAAAGCAGAAGCTGCGTTAGATCATGTACTGAATTACCCAAATCCATTTACTACAAATACAGAATTTCAGTTTGAACATAATTTGCCAAATCAACCAATGCAAGTTCAGATTCAAATTTTTACGGTTTCTGGTAAATTGGTAAAAACTATTCAAGAAGAAGTTATTGCAGAAGGTTACCGAGTAACTGGTATTGAATGGGATGGAAAGGATGATTTTGGAAATACAATCGGACGAGGTGTTTATGTCTATAAAGTAACTATCGGATTACTTTCTGAAACGAATCAAGTCACAACATCGACAAGTGAATTTCAGAAATTAGTAATTTTGAGATAAAATAAGTTTTAGTATAATAACTTTACGGTGTTTTGATTTTACGACTTATATCAAAAGATCGAAAATTAAGGGATTCATTAGAAGTGAAATTTAAAAAAAAATTAACGATTAAATTGTTTGTGTTTCATATTCCTTTAAGGAATAAGTAGTTTAGTTCAAAATTACTTCGAAGAATAAATAGTTTATAATTTATGATTCACTAATTTTACTTAAAGCTCTATCAAATTTAAATTTATTTTATATTTGCCTAACTTTAATAAATTGTAGGAAAAAGCGTGTTATGAAAAAAAATATTGTTCAATTAGGTTTAGTTTTAGCTATTGTTATTGGTTTGAGCCAAACTAATGTTTATGGTCAAACTCCAACAACTCCAACTGACGGTCGTGTGAATACGATTATTACAGCAGTCCCTTTTTTAAGAATTGTACCGGATGCTCGTTCAGGTGGAATGGGTGATGTGGGAATGGCAATTTCATCAGATGCGAATGCGATGCATTTCAACGCATCAAAATTAGCTTTTGCAGAAAATGACGTGAGTATTTCAGCGACATACACGCCTTGGTTACGTGCGTTAGATTTACAAGACGTTTATATTGCATATTTATCCGGTTATAAGAAGATTGATAAAACCTCAGCAGTTGGTTTGAGTTTGCGTTATTTCTCTTTAGGAAGTATTCAATTCACGGATTTCAATGGTATGTCATTAGGAAATAACCGTCCGAATGAATTCGAAGTAGCTGGAGCTTATGCTCGTCAGTTATCACCGAATATGTCATTAGGTGTATCTTTAAAGTTCATTTACTCAAAATTAGCAAATGGACCATATAATGGTATAAATATTAGTCCAGGAATCGCAGGAGCTGGTGATGTATCTTTTACTTATAGAAGTGATGAAGGTATTTTCGGTCAGGAAAATAATCAATTAACAGTTGGTGCAGCTATCACAAACTTAGGGACAAAAATCTCTTATACAGATGATGGAAATAGCGAGTTTATTCCAACTAACTTAGGTATTGGTATCGCTTACGAACACGCAATTGATGATTATAACTCAATCGTTTTTGCAGTGGACATTAATAAATTATTAACTCCAACACCGGATACTTTGGATACAGATGGTGATGGAATTTTGGATTTCAAACAGTCAGGTGTGGCAACAGGTGTTCTTTCTTCTTTCAATGATGCTCCGGGCGGATTTAGTGAAGAATTAAACGAATTTGCTTTCTCTGCAGGTATTGAATATTGGTACGACAAGCAGTTTGCAGTACGTGCAGGTTACTTTTACGAACATCCAACAAAAGGTGCTCGTAAATTCTTTTCTGTTGGTTTAGGTTTGAAATACAACATTTTTGGTTTGAATTTCTCTTACCTTGTTCCAACATCTAACCAAACAAATCCTTTAGATAATACATTGAGATTCTCCTTAGTATTTGATTTTGGAGCGATGGGAGCTGCAGGATTAGTAGAGTAATTGAAAGTTAGCAGTTGTAGTAAAAAAGTTGGTAGTTAGTAATTAGTAGGATTATTCTACTTATTACAGGACGACCAACTTTTTTTATTATGAATAGAAGTACCGTATATTACCGACTTTCCCACCCAGGATAGAATGATACGATGAACTGAAAAATGATTTTAGTTCCCAATAATCTCCATCAATTCATCCAATTTAGGGGCAAGAATAATATCTGAACGACGATTTTTCGCTCTTCCTTCTTTCGTTGAATTGTCTGAAATTGGAAAATATTCTCCTCTCCCCGAAGCTAAAATTTGAGTTGGAGCAACACCGTTTTTGATTAATTCTCTCACAATCGCTGTCGAACGCAAAACACTCAAATCCCAATTATCTTTCATATCGCCACGACCTCTAAATGGAATGTTATCCGTGTGACCTTCAATTGTGATATCAATGTCAGGATTTTTTATCATGACCTCTGCGAGTTTTGCCAATGCTTTTTTGCCATTTACATTAATATTCGCACTTCCGGAAGCGAACAATAAATCTTGGCTCAAGGAAACATAAACCTTTCCATTTCGCTGCTCAACGGTAAGTTCTGATTCATTGAAACCTAATAATGCATTTGATAATTTATCTTTTAAAGCCTTGGATTTATTTTCTTGTTCTTGAATCGCAGTTTCCAATTCATTCACACGTTTTTCACGATCCCGCAAAGAACTTTCTAACTGTAAATTACTTGCTTCCTTTTCCGCCAATGTACTTTGAGCCTTTTCAAGTTGAGCTTGAGCATTGGTAACCGCATTTTCTTTTGCCATTAACTCTTGCTCTTTTTGCGTCAAAGCTTCATTCAGCTTTTTGAGCTCAGCCGCCATTGTACTACTTTGATTCGCTTGAGTATAAACCAAAGTATTAATGCGAGTTTCCAAATCGGCTTTATCTTTACGCAAAATATTGACTTCACTTTCAAGTGCATCTTTATTTTCTTCTAACGTCTGAATTGTCGCAGTTGCCGTTTCCTTTTCTTCCAAAGCTATTTGAGTAGCTGTTTTTGCCTTTTTCTTACTTTGAGATAATTCTTTTCTCAATAAAGCATGTTCCTGTTCTAATGTTTTGAATTTTTTGGAAGAAACGCAAGAAGTCATAATTATTGCCAATACTAAAATTGGGAATAGTGGTTTTATCATTTTCATTGAAATTAAAATTTTAGGTTTTATAAAAAAAATAACATTGGGAGCAGCCTATTCTTCACCTACTTCCTACATGAAAATTAAATAAATGTGCTCTTTTCGCTACCGATAAATGGGATATTTATTTAATTCTCATTTCATAAACGGATAATATAACAAAAAGTCACGTATGAGTATTGATAAAACAAAAATATCGAATACAGAATGATTCCGTATTCGATATTTCTAACGCCCTAAAATAAGAACAGGGAACGCATTATTTCAGCGATCCCTGTATAACCCCAAAAAACAAAATGAAAATAATACATTCTGTCCTTAATCACGGACTTTATAAGTCCTTAGCCAATATTTTGAACTCAAAAAAAAGAGTTTATATTTTTAAGATATATTTTACAAATCCTCCACAAATGTAACGCAATTAATTTGAATTAGGTTTCACTTACGAAAATAATTAAATTAAGGGAATGGATAAATATTTCATTCGCTGTTTTTTAATTCATCATAAGTGTTACAATGAAACTTTTCAAGTGAAACATTATAACGAAAATGTGATTAATAAAAGGATAATAAGTCTATCCTATTATTTAAGGAAAAGGTTTCTAATTTTCGTATAAGAAACCCTTTTTTATGTTAAATTTGTGCGATTCACAAAAGTATAAACGACCATGAAAATATTTACCGCACCTCAAGTTAAGGCATTAGACCGCCGAACAATCAAAGAACAAAATTTGCAGACACTCGAACTGATGGAACGTGCTGCAAAAGCATTCACGGCTTGGTTCTTGAAAAAATACGACTTCCGACAACGAGTGCAAGTTCTTTGTGGAATCGGTGATAATGGCGGCGATGGCCTAGCGATTGCTCGATTATTGTATGAAAGAGATTATAGTGTTACGGTTTATGTTTTGAAATTTAGCGATAATCTAACGAAAGATTTTAAACGGAATCTGGAAAGTTTACGCTATCGAAGTATCGAGATTATTTATGTCGAACCGGGAGATAAATTACCAAACTTAGATGTAAAGTCGCTTACGATTGATGCA
>CAWVWD010000055.1:0-13212 GCA_963933585.1 uncultured Saprospiraceae bacterium | reverse complement strand
GCTCAAAAGTTACATGAAAATAACATTCCTATTCATGTAAACTATCCTGGAGTAAAGGAAAAATACAAATGGAAAAAGGATTATTCCAAAAAGAGATTTGAACTGATTATTGATATTTTTGATTTTATCAATCTTTTGTCGGAAGGTTTAGAAAAAAATTATAAAATCAAGGAAACGGTCCGCACTGACCACCTTAAAATTCAATTAGATTCGGCAATTTTCAGTAATCAACATAATATTTTTGATCCGTCAGAAGATGAGGCACTTCTACTCTACTTTACCGTTATGAATGAAAGTATTGATACTAATTTTTTTGAAACATTATCGAGTTTAGAAATATTTGATCATAATGAAAGAAAATACCCGACAAGCAGGACGATTAGGAATTTAGGCTCTTCCGTAATTCCACCAAAATCTACGGTTTCACTTATGCAAGGTTATAATGTTCCGAGGAATCAAAAAAGGCTAACGGTTAGATTTACGCCAAGTATTTTTAGCACAGAATATACTACTTTTGAGTTAGCAATGGAGCAATGAATTGACAGTCGGTTCCCAATAAAAAAGACCGTCATTCCGACAAAAATCGAAATGACGGTTTCTTTTTTAATTCAATTTAACAATCTTCCGTGTCAAACTTACTTTTCCTTCTTCAAGGATTCTTATAACATAAACGCCTGATTCCAAATTATTACCAATTGAAATCGAACCATTTTTATTATTAATCAAATGACTTTCCATCAATTGACCGACCAAATTATAAACTTGTAAAGTCGCACTTGAAGTCGTTAATTTGTATTCGACCTGCATACTTTCCATGAACGGATTTGGATACGTTTTGATACTTATCATCGATTCGATTGGACTCGTTGAAACAGGTTGACCTTCATACACTTCAAAATCATCAATTCCAGCTTCCACAATATGTCCAGAACCTTGGATATCAGAGGTTTTAATAAAGAAACGCATCATTGCCGAAGGAACAATATAATCGCTCAATTGATAATCTCTCATTGTCCAAACGCTATCCGATAAAGTGATTTCTTCGATAGTTACGGTAGAATCTCCATTGAAAATTTGAAGGGTTAGAGCATCATCGGGTGTACCATTTCCACCAACATTAACGAACCATGTCGCTAGACGCACATGAGCACTAGTAAAGGTTGTCGCATCAAAGGTCGGAGAAAGTAAACGAACCGTTCCATTATCAACATCACCATTCCCGGGTGTACTTCCACCGTTTTGAGTAATATAACATTCACTCCCTAAATCAGTTTGAATATCTAATGCCGGCGAAACTTGACCATAAGTAGTCGAAGGAATTCCAATCGGCGTGACTCTTTCCCAAGCACCAGTTTGCGCATTAGAAACCGTTTGCCAGCCCAAGTCTAAAGCAAATTCATCTTTATAACCTGTTTCTAATTCTATAACAATATTTGAATTCAATACATTAATTATCGTGTCTTGAATCAATTTCGTTTTGTATCCCCAATTTCCAACTAATACATCGTAACGACCATTTTCTATAGTGGCAGAGAAGTCACCATTTATATCTGTAACAAAGCTATAATCGTTGACTAAACCTTGTACAAATACTTTTGCGTCTTCGATTGGCGAACCTTGCTCATCCAAAACTTGACCGCTTACCACAAAAGGTATCGCAGGTGTTAATTGGAAATCCTGTACCGTAACTTGTCCATTTGATAACGTGACCGTGACCATTTCTGGCATATAACCAGTCGCCAAAACTTGTACATCATAAGTTCCTGATGTCGCTAAACCGGTTTCATATTCCCCAAAAACATCTGAATCATCAGTCGCTAATGCTCCAAGAATTTCAATATTGGCATTATTAATCAAGTTACCATTTGCCGCATTCGTCACCGTTCCTTCTAACCAACAGGCACGAACATAAGTCGGCTGAAAAATATACAATCCACTATTAATATCTGAAACGATAATCATTCCCGATGGTAAATAAGGATAAGCTCCCCAAGAGCCATTAAATCCACCCGAACTACTTATATAAGTATCAAAATTTCCAACTTCAATCAAGTTACCTGGACGACTTGCATCTACTAGAATCAATCCATCCGTATAATATGAAACGATTAAATAATCATCCCAAACGTGGACATTATGAGGAATTACTCCTTGTCCAAGTGTCTGCAAAGGACGAAATTGGTCTAATTCAACAATATTCGATGGATTAGAAACATCATAAGCACCAACCGGCGCATTTGGTTTTTCATCCGTCGTGAATAAAGTTTGTCCATCATCGGATAACCAAACATTATGAGCGAACGCAAGTTCAGTCGGCTGGCTTCCTAAATATACAGGATTGGCTTTATTAGACACATCATAAACTGTAAATTCTCCAACATAAATATCTGCAGTGTATAAGGTATCGCCTCTTGCGTAACAATCGTGAGAATAGTTATTCGGCGTTGTACCTAAATAAATAGGTGTCCCAGGTGTCGTGTGAACATCCAAAATCATTACCCCGCCATTTCCTAGATTCGCACCAGAAATATAAGCGTAACCATTTTCATCCATCCAAATATTATGGGCTTTTTCAAATACTCCTGTTTGGCCATTTACCGTCAATGTCGGTTGCCAATTGGTAGAAGTTACGCCATTTGATAAATTGGAAAGATCAATTACCGTCAAGCCATCTGTTCCAACATCTGTTGTTACATAAGCGTACTGTCCCCAAGTTTTAATATCTCTCCATGTAGAGTTCGCACCGGCCACATAACCGACTTGTACGGGATTCGCAGGATTTGCTAAACTTACAATCGAGGTTCCACCTCTTAATCCAACAAGAGCATATTCGATACCTGAAATCGTATCTTTATATCCCCAAATATCGTTGGCATCTTCAGTATACTGAAGTTGTCCAACAAAAGCTACGTTTAAATTTTGAGCAAAAGTCATTAAAGAAATGAATGACATCGCAAATACGAAAAGTGTTTTTTTAAGCATTTTTATTTTTTTTGTGTTAAATATTTTAAGGTGAGGACTTTTTTATAAAATAATTCTGTAAAACTAGCTTTTTATAATTTAAAAATCGTCTTTCAAAAGTCAGTTGTTCCTTTTAAATGCACTGAAATAAATAGAAAATAATTCATAAATTTGTAATATTACCGTTTGTAAATAAAAAATCATTTCTAATCATAATTTATATTTTTCATAGAAACGGCACGACAAATAGTTCATCATTCATAACTTACTAATATAGATATCATGCAAGAGACTAAAAAAATAATGCGATTAATTATTCATCAGATAAAATTACAATTTATGTGTATGGATATTTCCTGTATTTTAGTCAGAATCGGATGGGTTTTATTTTTCTTAGTCGGCTGTTATCATTTGGCAAGTAGCCAAAACAATCAAACATTATTCGATCAAACCGTTGATTATGTAAATTGTGAATTTGCGAAGCAATCCTTGAAAGAACATGATGAAACGTTATATAATAAATACTTAGAAAAATTTCCAAATTGTAATGGAACAGAATCAAATTTTGGAAAGAATTTAGTGAATTTTTTAAAAGAAAATCAAGTCACTGGAACTTATAATCTAGCGACAGCGATTGACGATTTCAAAGTAAATTTTAATACCGAATTCACGCCAGGAGATGAAGTGGATGAAGAGGATATTTATAATTTGATAAAAGAAGATCTTTTCAAAATTCCAAAAATAAAATCATTTGAGAGCAATCATAAAATGACTTTTCCTTTCCTCCGAACAAATATTGTGGAACAATTGAAAATGCGATTGATACCGAATGAAGTCATCACTGATGAGATACCTTCCATCTCAGAACCAAGTCTTGACAATGACTACCTTCAAGGAAGTGATGAAGATTCGTATACAGAAAGGATAGAAGAAGACAGGAACCCGTCAAGATTTGTGAATAGAGATTATAGTGGAAATAGCTTTATCAGCCGTCGTGATATTCTATGGTTATTCTCTTTATTGATGTTTGGTTTATTGGCGTTTTACTTTATCCGAAGCGTAATGCCACAATATACGGTCAATCAAGATTATCAAACCATTCAGATAGATGATGATAAAACTAAGAACCTTTTAGATAAATTATCTAAAAAAATAAAGGACTTGAGGAAGGAACATAATAACTTGATTGAAGAATTAGAGGTCTTACATCATCGATTTTCTAAGTTAGATAGAACGACGGATACCAAAAAGACTGCAATCGAAACGATTCAAGAAAACATCGAATACTCCATAGAAGAAATTACAGCAGAGCCAGAATTCGAAGAATTGCCGGAAGAAATTCAAACTATTTTAGAGGACTTTTATTTACCAATTCCAAATCAAGATGGTACATTCAATGCCGAAGATGCATTAGAAGGATTCAAACGTACGGAAACGGTTTACGAATTCAAATTAGTCAGCAGAAATCCGTTACAAGCAGAATTTAAGGTTTATGAAGATGTGGCTACGATGCTCCGAGCTTTAGATAATCCCGACGAACACTTGAAACCAGCTTGTCGATCCAATGCCATCATTCCTATCAGTGCTACAAAAATATTAACCGATGAATCGGGTTTGGCTATTTTCAGAAATAATGAATGGCAAGTGGTAAAGAAAGCTTTGATTCATTATGTATAAAACTTATTGAATCGTGTCGGTTTTAAAAACCGACACGATTTCTAACGAGCAAAAAATTATCCCCTACTCTTTAACAATCTCAATCCGAATACCCTCAAATGCCACAATATCGCCAACTCTTAGCTTTTTTCGCTTTCGCAATTCCACTTCACCATTCACCACAATTTCTTCATTCTCAATAATTATTTTCGCATGACCGCCAGTTTGAGCAATCTGCGTAATTTTCAATAATTTTACCAACTCAATAAACTCATCCGCTGGTCTTAAACTAAATGTATCGTTTTGCATGTCTATTTATTTTTGTTTTACGATTTAAACTTTTGCTCCCGTGCTTAAATAAGATCAAACACAAAAGAGCGATAATAATTAATACTTATTTCAAAATACTTCCTTCAATTTCCAAAATCAATCCACTTCCATAAAGTCCTCCCGGTGTTTGAAAACCAATTTTATAATTTCCCGAAACGATTTTTTTGACAATATGAACGGCTACTTGAGCCGTATTTTCATAAGCATCATCGACCCGCAAAGATGCACTTTTTTGTTCGCCTTTTTCATTTCTTACTTCCGCATAAAAGTAGGATTCTGATTTTGAACGTTCTGCTTCATTTAATCCAGGTGGACGATTATCAATGATCTTTTTAGCCAAATTTTTAATAAACGATTGCTTCAATAACCATTTTAACTTTTGGGTCAGACGCATCATTTTTGCACCCTGTGCGGTCGTCGCTAAATAAGCTTCGACATTTGGAATATTAGCCGTATAATAAGCTGTCGAAACATCTCCCCACGGAGCAGTAGCACAAAGACTTTCGTACCAATTTCCAAATTTAAACGTTCGTGTTTTTTCGCCTAAAGGTACCCGAATGACTTTTCCATTTCTCCGAACGGTCGCACCATTCGGTAGATTTTCTACCGTCGATAAAGCCGTACCGTGAGAAACACCACCATTTTTCATTGCAATCGCCAAAGTCAAATGTGTCGCATCGGGTAACTGCTGATGTAAATGAGCCACCAAACAATCCGATGGAACAACATCAAAACCAACGCCCGGCATCAACATTACTTGCTGCTTCACCGCTTTTTTATCCAAACGATACGCTTCCTCAAATCCTTCCACCCTTCCTGAAAGATCTAAATAATGTACATAATTTCGTAAACAAGCTGCAATCATCGGTGCGGCTGTAAAATGAAATGGTCCCGCACAATGCAATACCAAATCAATATCACTTAACTGCATATCCAAAACCGCCATATCTTCCAAGTCAAATACTCGATAAGCCAAACCAAATCGCTCCGCCAATACTTTCAATTTCTCCTCATTCCGTCCTGCGATAATCGGTTGAAACTGTCGACGTTTTGCTTCTTCTAAGATAAGTTCTCCTGTATATCCTGTAATTCCGTAGAAAAGTGTCTTCATTTTTTATTAAGATTTTGATGTAATGATAGAAAAATTACCCCACTGTATCAGGTTTTTCAAAAAAAATGGATTAGAATTAAATGTTAGACTGCTTCGCTAATACATTTTAGATCATACGACTATACATTTTTGAAAAATTATATCTTGAAAAAATTAAATATTCTGTAAATCGTTGATAATCAGACCTGACAGGTTTTAAAAACCTGTCAGGTCCTTGCCAGAAAATCAAAATGTATAGTGATATGATTTTAGATATTCCCTGTATGAATTATTAGATAAATTCAATCCGATAATTTCAATACTTTATGAAATGTTTCGGTCAAAAAGTATAATTAATTGATTATCAAAAAAAATTAGATTTTCTAACGTCTATTGGCAAAGCGACCTAATAGCTAACATCTATAGATTTTTAGCATCTAATTTATCAAAATTAAAAATCTTTAAAAATAAATTTTAACCTACTTAATTGACTGCCAGCCAATTAAAACTATATCGGAGAATAATTAATAAATACTTCTATAAAAAGGTTTGATTGCGAACATAAAGTCCTTACATTTGCAGCACAATCGGAAAACAAACAGTTGTTTTCAATCATTATTCAAAAATAATTAAAAGATTGTTTAAATAAAAATTGTAATTGTAAGTAAAATACTTATCTTTGCACTCGCTTCTGAAAAGAAGTAATGGTTAACATCGCAGAGTGGAGCAGTTGGTAGCTCGTTGGGCTCATAACCCAAAGGTCACAGGTTCAAGTCCTGTCTCTGCAACTAAACAAAAAGATTGTTCAGAAATGAACGGTCTTTTTCGTTCTAAATAAGGTTAAGTCCTTAATGTTTTTATTTATAGTTGTGAAGATAGTTACCATCTTTACAATCGCTTCTGAAAAGAAGTAATGGTTAACATCGCAGAGTGGAGCAGTTGGTAGCTCGTTGGGCTCATAACCCAAAGGTCACAGGTTCAAGTCCTGTCTCTGCAACTAAACAAAAGGATTGTTCAGAAATGAACAATCCTTTTTTATTTTATGAATATTGAACCCTCAATATCGTTACGCCGAACATTTTTCCAAGTCTTATTTATTAATAATTTCTATCTTATTCAAAAATCCCTATTTTTGAATAAGATAACGTTGAATTTTAAATATCACAATTTCATATTTCACGATTCATTGTGTAGAAAGACTTTTAAACCAAAATATATTTTTATGAAACTCAAACTAATATTAAGAAGTATGTTTTTAGTATTTATTGCAATCGCAATGAGTACTTGTGCGACAAATCCTGTTACTGGAAAAAAGGATTTCGTCTTAATCACAGAAGCACAGGAAATTCAGATGGGAAAAGAGTTTGATCCACAGATTGTAGCGATGTATGGCCTTTATCAGGAAGAACAGATTCAAAAATTCATCAATGAAAAGGGAAATAAAATGGCGAGAATCTCGCACCGTCCAAATTTAGAATATGATTTCAAAGTGATGGACTCTCCTGTAATCAACGCTTTCGCTGTTCCAGGAGGTTATGTTTACTTCACCCGTGGAATTTTGGCACATTTTAATAATGAAGCAGAATTTGCCGGCGTTTTAGGTCATGAAATTGGTCATGTTACGGCTCGTCATTCGGTGAAACAAATAAGTAAAGCTCAGATTGCTCAAATCGGAATGGTCATCGGAATGGTCGTTAGTCCTGAGTTTCAACAGTTTTCTAATTTAGCACAAGGAGGTTTACAGTTACTATTTTTGAAGAATGGTCGAAATGCAGAATCCCAGTCAGATCAATTAGGCGTAGAATATTCAACTCGTATTGGTTATGATGCAAATTATATGGCCGGTTTCTTTCAGACGTTGGGTAGAATTCAAAAGAAAGCTGGAGCCTCCGTTCCCGATTTTCTTTCGACACATCCAAATCCTACGGACCGTTATGCTAAAGTTGAGGCCGCTACGAAAGAATGGCAAGCGAAAACACAGGGCCCTTACGAAGTGCGTCGAAATGAATATTTGAGAATGATTGATGGTTTAGTTTATGGTGAAGATCCTCGTCAAGGTTTTGTTGAAAATGACGTTTTCTATCACCCAGAAATGAAATTTTCATTTCCAACACCGAAGAATTGGCAAACGGTAAATAGTCCACAGCAAATTCAAATGGCTCCTGAAGATGGAAAGTGTATGATGTTATTTACACAGACAGAAGGAAACAATCTAGATAATGTCGTGAATAAAGCCGTCGAAAGTTATAAATTAACAGAAAAAAGTAGAAAAATAATCAAGGTGAATGGCTACAATGCAATCGCATTGGTTTCTGATCAAAATAATGCAGAAGATTCCACGAAATCAATTAGTCTGGCTTCTTATTTTATTGAATTTGGACAAACGATTTTCGTTTTTCACGGAATCGCTGCTCAAGCAGATTTTAAAACGTACCAACCTACTTTCTTAAAAACAATGGCAGGTTTCAGGAAATTGACAGACCAAAAGAAAATCAATGTCAAACCAGAGCGAATACAAATCAAAACGGTTCAACAAACTGCGACGGTTCAACAAACTTTCCAAACACTAAAGATTCCTTCCGATAAAATGGAGACGTTAGCGATTTTGAATAGTATGAAATTGACAGATACTGTTCAGAAAGGTTCTTTAATCAAAACCATAGGAAAATAATTTAGAGTATAAATCACCTACTGAATAGGTAAATAAGCGGCCGATTAGGGAGATGAATATAAATAAATGATACTTTTCAGGAGGATATTTTTTTGTTAAATTTTCTCAAAAAGTCATTGAATAATGGCTCTATTGAATTACTTTTTTCTTGTTTTTTACTTTAGGGATGGTCGTTTATCGGGTATCAACAACTAATTCTGAAGTAGAGAACAAGGCAAAAGAGGCCGTAAAGCGTATAAAGTCATATTTTCTCACCTGCTACTTGCAAACAGAAAAAAGGAATGAATTAGAATTGGTATCTTACTTATTTACATTTCCTTACCTCTCATTATTTCAATAATCTCCAGTTCGTTTGTACTTTTGGGCAGTTTAAAACGTTCTTTTAAAGTGATTACTAAAAGTCATCTTTCTAATAAATTTTCGTCAAGTCAACAAAGGCTATCATTAAGTTCCGTATATCAATCGTCATTATTAAAAATAGTAAATTAAATATTTAGATATAAAAAGTCAGTTTTAGAAACTATGAAATACCTGACTCCTGATACCTGACTCCTAAATAAAGATTAAAAATGCAAAGAACATTCATTCTATTTTGTTTATCAATACTAACATTTCAATTAGCGGCACAAGACGAAGAATACGTCAATGATTATCAACCGACATTACGCTATGAAGATTATACTTACAAACCTTCCATCAAAAGTGTCCTTTTTCATCAAGACGGAATGTTTATCAGCCAGCCAATCGTAAGTCTAAATACTGGAAATCCATTACGACTTTCGTTCGATGACATATCAGAAGAAGTCACCGATTATTATTATACTTTCATTCATTGTAATGCAAATTGGACGCCAACCGAAAATCTAACCGAAATGGATTATATCGACGGATTTTCCAATGAACGAATTCGGGATTATGAGTTTTCTTATAATACTTTGGTGAATTATGTGCATTACGAAGTGATGCTACCAAATGAAGATTTGAGTTGGACGATTTCGGGAAATTATCTGTTAATCGTTTATGAAGATAGCGACATGGAAAACTTAGTTTTTTCAAGGCGATTCATGGTTGTTGATAATAAAATGGTCGTGAATTCAAGTATGGAACGACCAACTAATTTCACACAAGCTCGAACCGCACAGGAAATTGATTTCACGGTTAATCATCAAGGTATTCGAGTGAGTAATCCTCAGATAGAAATCAAAGTTGCCGTTTTACAGAATGGCCGTTGGGATAATGCAATTACAGGATTAAAGCCACTTTTTGTTCGCAATGAAGAATTATCTTATGACTATCAAAATAAAATAGTTTTCAAAGGGAGCAAGGAATTTCGACATTTGAACCTACAAACTTTACGTATTAATACGGACAAAACAGTTCGTATTATTTCAGATAAAATAGACGGAAATATTGTAGAAATGGTCAAAGAAGCACCTCGTGCGAATGTCCCCTATTTATTTGAAAATGACCTTAATGGAAAATACATTATTGGCGTTGATTACGAAGATGAACCGGAAACAGAGGCTGATTATGCTTGGGTTCATTTTTACCTCAAAAAAACAATAGAAATGGATGGCGGCGATGTTTATATTTGGGGCGGTTTAAGCGATTTTCAGATTTATCCAGAGTGCAAAATGACTTATGATTACGCTACGAGAATGTATCGTGCAAGGTTATTTTTAAAACAAGGTTTTTATAATTACCAATTTGCATTCGTACATGATGATAAGCCGAATATTGTGGATTTGACGGAGTTAGAAGGCGATTGGTACGAAACAGATAACGAATACCACATCTTAATTTATTATCGACCTTTTGGCAGCCGGTATGATCAGTTGGTCGCTGTGCAGCAGATGAATTCTAATTAATTTTTTGATGGTTTTCATTTTTTAGAAACTTAAAAAAGACCAACTTACGTCGGTATGACGGTCTTTTTTAAGTTTTTACTTTGCTAAAAAAAATCACCGTCACATTATTTAGAATTGGAAAAGTATTTTTAAGTTTCTCGCCAAGTTCATCACCTCCTTCTGGCATATTATAAATTCGAATTGTTTTAAGGTTTGGCAAATTAGAATCCAATAATTCTACCGCAAAATCATAGTCAATATTCAAAGTTTCCAGCTTTAGCAAATTCAACTTTGATAAACCCAACTTAAATAAAAAAGTAGACTCTAATCCTTTGAGATTCAATTCTGTAATCGTTTTTTGTTTAAAGTCAAAGTCCTCAAGTTTTATATTTTCTAAATACAATACTTGAATTTTTGGAAAATTTTCAAACATAGAAACACTAAAATCAAGATTCGAATTGGATAAATTTAAAATTTCCAAATCACTTTTTTGAAAATGAATTTCGTCATCAATAAATTTTGAATTAGAAATATTCAAAGCCTTTAATTTATGTTGTTTTGCTGGTTCATTATAATCCATATCCATTGTCGTAATAAGTCGGCGACCATCTTCTTCATATTTAAGACTTTCCACTAAATCTTCTAATTCTCTATCATAAGTCAATATCTCGTAAGGAAAGTACTCGTAAGTGATATTGGAAATATTTAAGGAATAACACTTAGTAGAAAGCGTCTTCAAGTCACCGTAATCAAAGCCCATAACCTCATATAATTGGTCACTTTTACCTTCAATTGGATTCCCTGAAACATCTAAATATTCGACAATATGGTCACTCGGCATCGACAGCTGAATACTATAAAAGTTATTCAATTTATTATTTGCTAGTAGAATTGTATCCACCTTAGAACTTCCAAAATATGGAAATTCTTCTAAATTATTATTCGATAAATCAAGCCAATCTAATCGCTCAAAACATCCAACATTGCAAAGGTCATAATCCATATATTCAAGCCTATTATTGCTTAAATCAAGTCTCGAAATTGTTGAATTTTCTATGAAAGTGACTTCTTTAATTCTATTTCCTGAAAGGTTTACTTCCTTCAATTTTGGTAATCGAAAAATAATACCGGGAATCTCTTCAAAGAGATTATTCGATAAATTCAAGTATTCTAAATTTTGAAATTGACTAATTTCATCAATCAATTTATCCAATTTCAAATTACTTAAGTCCAAACTTTTAACTTCCATTGGGTTTTCTAAATATGATTTATAAAGTTTCAATCTACTCTCTTCCTTCCAAATATCACCATAATATGACCAAGTAATTACGCCAAGTTGAAGAAAAAATAAAAGTGCTAAGGTGAGTTTTAACCGTCCAGACATTTTTTGAAGCATATTAAGGAATAATAAAGAAACCCTAAGATAAATTATTTCAATCACTTATGAAATTTAAGTAACTTCTTAAATTCTAACAATCTAAAATTATTCCCTACTTTTGCGATACAATGAAACTATCTTTTCTGTAGATTTTCAAATATTATTGATCATAAAAAATGCTAAAAGTACCAACGCTAAGAGATGATAATAGAAAATAAAAAAAACATGACTTTAGAAGAAGTCGAAAAAATTCTGAAAAATAAAATGCCAGATTACAATTATAAAATCGTAAATAATGTGGTTCTGGTTTCAAAAAACGAAAATATTCAATTGAATGTTATCGTCGAAGAGGAAACGATTCAAACGATTGAAGCAGTGGGTTTTATCACCAAAATTGCGGTCGCTTTAGGAACAGTTGCTTTAGCATTTTATATATTACAAATGTTTGAATTAGCGAATTGGGTAAAATGGATAATTTACGTTTTGTCATTTTTAACTGGAGGCGTTTTATCGGATGTTTTACACAAAAGCCGTTACCGAAAGGCTTATGCAGCATTCAAACCTAAAATGGAAGGTATTTTAATGAAAGCAAATGAGTAAAATAGCTCCTGCTGATTTCGCAGATTCTGCAATTTTTTTTGTTTGTTTTAAAATCATTAAATAAATAAAATCAGCCTTACCTGCGAAATCCATCCCAAAAAAAATCGGGATAGACCGGGAGAAAACAAAGAAAGTATGAAACCTCGTTTAATTATCCTTTCCGACCTATTCGGTAATCGCCATTTCGATTGGGAAAATTTCTATATCAATTCCCTAAAATCACATTATGATGTTCAATATTATGATTGTTGTGAATTAGGAAATATTGATAAATCTATTGATACGCAAAAACATTTACACCAACAATTTGTCGATGACGGAATTGAAAAAGCGGTCGGTAATTTATTGGCATTAGAAAAAGGGATTATTGATATTTTAGCATTCAGTATCGGCGGAACAATCGCATGGAAAGCAGGATTAAAAGGTTTGAAAATCAATAACTTAATAGCGATTTCCGCAACTCGTTTACGCTACGAAACCGACAAACCAAATTGTAATATCAAACTTTATTTTGGTGAAAAAGATGTCTTTAAACCATTGAGAAATTGGTTTGAACGATTAGGGATTGATATAAATATTTTAGAAAATGAAGGACACGATTGTTATATTTTAAAGAAAGCAGCGTTTGTAACTATTACGCTACCTTGAACGGGCGTAATCGTCATTTGTCCCCCCTTTT
>CAWVWD010000054.1:0-13228 GCA_963933585.1 uncultured Saprospiraceae bacterium | reverse complement strand
TTTTTAAGAAGTTCAAGTAGTAACTCAAATTGAATTTTTCTTTTCCAAAAAAAAACCAAGAATTTCGTGTGATGCTTTGGTAATCTATATTGAAAATACTCTGTGGGAGACTATTTTCAATAAGAAAACTATGAAATTTTTATAAATGAATTATTTAAGTCCATTTTATATTCTTCCGCCAGAATTTTCGGAAGGCCGGGAAATCGATAAAAAGACCTTGAAGCAAGCTCGAAAAGTCTTGATGGCGGAGTTTGAATTACAAGGACAACCGACTATTTTTATCAATGAAAAAGAATATGATAAGGATGGAATCTTGAAGTTTTTTGAGCAATTAGAAAAGGATGCGAATTTTGAGTTTCATAGCTTTATCTTTCAAAATAGATTACTTTTATCGTTTTTAGAAAATGGCGATATTGAATCCTATCAAGCAGCATCAGACGTTATTCTCGAAAAAAAATGTAGGCATGATGCTGCCTTTATTTCATTTATTGCCCCGTACTTTACTGCTCATTATAATAAACTATCATACCAGGCTTTACGTAACAATTCACAAGCTGATTTATCTCAACTTTTAGAAAAGGAATTTCCATTACCGCCAGTCTATGAAGCGGCTGCTTATCAATTATCTTATCGTTGGTTTCATCAGCAATTACGAAAAGTCGAGCAAACGGAACAGGAATTATTGAATGAAGAATTCGTATCGGGAACTCGAATTTATGAATTAATTGAGCCTTCATTTATCTCGAATTTCAATCGAATGTCGATGTATTTCTTTGATATTCGAGATAAATACGCCTTCAAATTATATGAAATTGTTGTCTTATTAAATAATGAATATAAACGGACAGAACTAGCAAGGTCGGTTTTGGACGAAGGTATCAAGTTAAATGTTGAACACCGAACGCACCAATATTATGTGCAAGCGGATAAGATTGTTGAATCAAAACAGAAAACGAAAAAACGCTATAATTGGCTAATTTTTTACGTTATTGCTCAGGTTCTATTTTTTGTTATCAAATTATCAACTTGTAATGATTCTCCTTCCACATCGGATTATAATTTTTCAATTGACGCTTATCAGCCGGAATTCAATTATACTATTCCCAATGATTTTGATTCGGTTTTGAACGAAACAACAGAACGAAATAATAAGGAGTTAGAAAAAAATCTGATTGATTTGCGTAGTTTGATAGAACTATTGGAAAAAGAAATTGAAAAAACCAAATTTGATACCGTTTTGATTTCTAATGAAGCAGAAGTACCTTCGGATTTATCGGATGATACGTCTATCAATAAAAATTAAAATCAATCGGATGAATTTTGAATTAGAAAAGTTCATCTAAGTATATATTTTGGCTTCGCCAAAATATAAAAATAATACGGAAGTTCACGAAGAGAACAAAGCGAAATTTAAAGGTACTTTTATGACCTCTATGGTTTTTTAAAAAAAAATACGTTAGAGCGTCAAATAATTTATGCTTCATAGTTAAAATTAAAAAGATTGAAACCAACACTTACATATCCAAAATACGAAACGGTCGGCGTAATCGGAGCAGGTTCATTCGGAATGACGATTGCAAAGTTAATCGCCATAAACGTAGAAACCGTTTTGCTATTTAGCCGAAGCGAAGAAACCGTAAATCAAATCAATCAGCAACATAAACTGAAAGATATCGACCTGGAACATAATATAATCGGAACGTCTAATTTAAAAGAAATTGCGGAGCGTTGCACGTTAATATTTCCCGTTATTCCTTCCAAAGCTTTCCGAAGTGTGATGCAGCAAATGGCAGATTATTTAAAGCCATATCATTTATTAATTCATGGGACAAAAGGTTTGGATAGTGGTTATTTATATGACAAAGGTGAATTACTTTCGGGACGAATGAACGTACATACCATGAGTGAAGTGATTCGTCAAGAGACTTCAGTGGTACGAATCGGTTGTCTTTCTGGACCAAATTTATCCAAAGAAATTTTGAATGGTCAACCTGCGGCAACCGTGATTGCCAGTCACTTTAAGGAAGTTATCTTTTCTGGGAAAAATGTACTTCGAGGTCAGCGTTTTCAAGTTTTCTCTACCAATGATACGATTGGAGCAGAACTCGCAGGAGCGTTAAAAAATACAGTTGCGATTGGTGCGGGCATGTTGGGTGGTTTAGGAATGGGTTATAATATTTGGGCATTATTAATTACGAAAGGTTTATCCGAAATGATTCATATTGGTAAAGCAATGGGAGCGAATATTGAACCATTTTTAGGTGTTGCTGGAATCGGTGATTTGGTGGCAACCGCTTCGAGTGCCAAAAGCCGAAATTATTCGGTTGGTTACCATTTAGCACAAGGAAAAACCTTGGATGAAATTCAAGTGTTACAAGGTTATGAACTCGCAGAAGGTGTTGGAACGGTGAAGATTGTTAATGAAATTTGCGAATATTATAATGTAAATGCACCAATTACGAAGATGATTTACAAGGTTTTGCATGAAGATTTCGAGTTAGAAAGAGCAATTGGATTCCTGATGAATTATCGTTATACGAAAGACGTAGATTATATATAAAAGTGATTTACGAAGCATAAGGAGAAACGTATTTTTCGAAAAAAAAAGAATTTAGATTCTGTTAGGCGGACAATCTTGAAAAGATTTTATTCCCATCAGATTCGGTCACGTTGAATAAAAATTAAAATTAGAACAGATTTGTTCCGATCTAATAGAAAATTAAGCTTTCTCCATATGCTTTGATTTCGGGATTTGTCCAATACAAGAAAGTCGGAATCTAATTGGCTTGTTTAGATTTAAAAATAAAATAAGTCAACAGTAATTGTGCGGCAATCACCGCAATTATCATAATCGCCACCGTGATAAAATAACTCAATAAGTCATTTCACCGTGCTATCCAACTTTGAAAAGTGTGAATTTTGAACTTGTCATTTGTTATCTTGATAATGGCGTATAAAAAAATCCGTCATTCTAACAGGAGTTAAAATGACGGATTTTAATCGGTAGAAACCGTATCGATTTTAAAAACCAACAAAGTTTAACAACTCGAACTACAATAATTTCTTCACTTCTCTTTCCAATGCAGCACCATGCGGATTAATCGCTACGATTTTTCCTTCTTTATCCAACAAATAAGTTTTTGGAATTCCGGTTACACCATAATCTTTCGCAGGAGAACAATCCCATTTCTTCAAATCCGAAACATGATATTTCCATGTCAAATTATCTTGTTGAATCGCATTTTGCCACTTCTCTTTTTCACGATCGATATATTGAGCAATTGTCGCTTCATTTCCATTAAAACGACTTTTTGTTGCTTGATCTAAACCATCTAAAGAAACACTGAAAACCGTAAATCCTTGTTTTTGATATTTATTATAAACACGAACAACTTCCGGATTATTCATACGACATGGACGACACCAACTTGCCCAAAAATCCAATAAAACAACCTTCCCTTTTAAATCACTCAAACTATAGTTTTTACCATCTGGATTTGGCAACGAAATGTCTGGTGCTTGAACACCAATACGAATTTTTTGAGTCGCTAATTGTGCTAAAATCGGAGATAATTGACTACGATAATCTTGAACATAGCGAGAACCAGGATAATCCTTCGCCAATTTCTGAATCGCAGATTCATGTGTTTTTACAACGATTTCTGGATTCGGGTAACGGAAAGTAGTTGGTAATGGTAAAGTCGTATAAGTCCAAAAAGCAGCTACTAAAGAATTGGAAGTCGTATCTACCATTTCTTGAACATTCGCTTCGTTGAATTGACCTTTTTGAAGTAACGCAAACATTTGTTTACCAATATTTTGATATAAATTAGACGGTTTAGATCCGTTTAAATCATAAATCAAATTAGGCACTTTTGCTAAATCAGCGTCACAAGTTATTGTCGTTTCAGAACCATCCAAAATCAATAAAATTTTCTTATCACTCACTCTTAGACGATAAACGCCGGGTTCAATATCTTTAGCACTTACACTAAAATTTCCATTGGCATCAATGGTAACTTTTTCCAGAGGATTGAAACTATCATAAAAAGCTTGGTCAAAATATAATTGCAGACCTTGTCCACCTTGTAGTTGACCAGAAATGTCCACCGAAAAATTATCTTTTGCTGTTGCGGTCTCTTCTTGCTCGACAGATTGTTGTGCTCCGTCAGCATCGCTGGTTGCGGTATCAGAACAGCTAAACAAAACCACAAAACAACTCAATACAATAGGAAAAATTTTATTTAATTTCATAATTTATAAATTTTCAATTTCAGTTTTTGTCAATATAAACCGTGTCGGTCTCAAAAACCGACACGGTTTGCTTAATCCTGTGGATTTAATGCCTTTCAACTTCACAAAAATCAATCAATCCATTCACGATAAGTTTCATCTTCTTGGTACATTTTAGTTTTTCTTGCTTTATCCAAAATACGATTGTAATCTTTTTCAGGATAATCTAATAGATAAGAAACTGCTTTAATTAATGCACCATAAGAGTAAGTGTATTTATGCTCTTTCAAAATTACAGTTTCCAGAATATTTAAAGAAACTAAATCGTCATCATTATTATAATCGTTATAATGCCAAGTATCAATTAAACACTCTATATAATAATCTGTTATCCAAGTAATTTTCTCAGGTTGCAGAAGTTTCCATAACATCCTTTCTAAACTACGATTATGATAAATGATTTCTTTATTACTTTTTCTCCACATTAGTTTGATAATCAACCAAAAATGAAGGTCAGATGAATCATTCTCAACGATTTCAGTCACTAAAATATCAACTAAATCTTCTCGTGAAATATTATTGTTTTCAATAATTACTAAAGCAGTTTCAACAAATTCTTCTTGAAGTTTCTCTGCTAACTTTCCTAATTTCTTTCTTGATGCATGTTTATTATTCGTATCAACTTTGAAAGTTGCATATAATTAATCATATTTTTTACCAATAATTTTTAATTCTTCTAACATCAAATTAGAATTTATCAACAAAGTTGGAAGGCATAAAAAAAAATGCCTTCCAACTTCAAAAATTATCATCAAACGGTCAAAATCCGTAACTCATAATTCTCTTAACGATACGTCAGAACGAAAAACTCGCAACCCGAAACCCGCAACTCGATTATGAATCCAACTCATCACCAATCGCATTGTCATAAGCTAATTTCCAATCGGTAGTTTGACCGAAACCTTCGCCATCGATTGTCATCGAATTAGCTATAACTTTTCCAAGTTTTGTAATTTTAACACCAGCCGCAGCCATTGTTTTTTCAAAATTAGGAATTTTATTCTTTTTCACAGAAACGACCACACGACTTTGGCTTTCACCAAATAAGTAGGCATCTTTTCTGATATCATTTTTTGTCTTAATATCGAATCCTAAACCACCGGCCATTGCAGATTCTAACAAAGATATAAATAAACCACCCTCAGAAATATCGTGAGCAGACTGAATTAATGAATTTTTGATTAATCCTTTTACCGCTCCTTGCAATGCAAACTCTTCTTCCAAATCAAAATGTGGCACTGGAGAATACCTTACCTTATGCACCGATTGCAAATACTCAGAACTTCCCAAACCTTCTCGACAATCACCTAATAAATAAATATAATCGCCTTCGTTTTTGAAATCTAAAGTCATATACTTATTCGCATCATCCAAAATACCCAACATTCCGATTGTTGGCGTTGGATAAACAGGAACGATTTCACCGTCCATCACCGATTGATTGTAGAAACTTACATTTCCACCGGTTACAGGCGTTTCGAACTTCAAACAAGCATCGCCCATTCCTTTCAATGCGTTTACAAATTGGTAATACACCCCTTTATCATAAGGATTACCAAAGTTCAAACAATTCGTAATTGCTACAGGTTCTCCACCTGAACAAACGATATTACGAGCTGCTTCCGAAACGGCAATCATTCCACCAATATAAGGATCTGCATATACGAAAGCAGAATTACAATCCGTCGTTACTGCCAATGCTTTTTCTGTCCCTTTTACACGAACAATCGCCGCATCAGAAGGCCGATTTGTCATTAAGTTATTGGTACGAACCATAGAATCATATTGCTCATAAACCCAACGTTTTGACGCAATATTCGGAGCCGTTGCCAATGCTTTTGCTGCCGCAATGTAATCTGTAGGTTCAGCGATTGTACTTTGGTCGAAAGCATCTACTTTATCTAAGTAAGCTGGTCTTTCAAACTCACGCTCATAAATCGGTGCGCCGCCGCCAAGTACCAAATCATGTGCAGGAACATCCGCCACGACTTCGCCACCAGCAAAATAAACAATACGTCCAGTATCGGTTACTTCACCAATCAATTCACATTCTAAATCCCATTTATCAAAAACCGCCAATAATTTATCCTCTTGTCCTTTATGACAAACGATCAACATGCGTTCTTGACTTTCAGATAATAAGATTTCAAACGGTTTCATATTGGCTTGACGAGTTGGCACTTTGTCCAGATCAATTATCATTCCCGTTCCACTCTTTGCACTCATTTCAGAAGTCGAACAAGTAATTCCTGCCGCTCCCATATCTTGCATTCCAACGATTGCACCAGTTTGAATTGCTTCCAAAGTCGCTTCTAACAACAATTTCTCTTGGAAAGGATCACCCACTTGAACTGCTGGCAAATCTTCTGCAGAATTCTCAGATAAATCCGCAGAAGCGAAAGTTGCTCCGTGAATACCATCTTTTCCAGTTCGAGAACCCACAATAAATACAGGATTTCCTGGGCCATCTGCACAAGCAGAAACCGTTTCTCCTTCTTTTACGATACCAACAGACATCGCATTCACCAAAATGTTTTGGTTGTAACAATCATTAAAATAAACCTCACCACCGACAGTAGGCACTCCAAAACAGTTACCATAACCACCAATTCCTTCTACAACTCCGTGAACCAAGTGTTTGGTATGTGCTCGTTTAATATTTCCAAAACGCAAAGAATTCAAAGCCGCAATTGGTCTTGCTCCCATCGTGAAAATATCTCGATGAATCCCTCCAACACCAGTCGCTGCACCTTGATACGGCTCAACTGCTGACGGATGATTATGTGATTCAATCTTGAATGCACAAGCCAAACCTCCACCAATATCAACCAAACCTGCATTTTCCTCACCAGCTTCTACCAATAAACGAGCGCCTTTACGAGGTAATTGTTTCAAATACGTAATTGAATTTTTATAAGAACAGTGTTCCGACCACATCACAGAAAAAATACTCAACTCCGTAAAGTTGGGCGTTCTTCCCATAATTTCACAAATACGGTCAAATTCTTCTGCTAATAAGCCAAGATTTTTGGCAATCTCTACATTTGATTGATTATCAGTCATTTATCAAAACGATTTATTTATCCGACGGAGTAGTCGGACGACAGACGGTTGACGATGGATGGAATCTCCATTCTTTCCGTTTGCTGTATATTTAGTAATAAAATTTTTTGTCTGAAAATAAAGTGCAAAGATAGGAAAATTGGGATTGAAAATGGAATAGGATTGAAGGCAAAGTTTCTCTTATAATTAGAAAATGAATCTTATTGACAATTGAGGTTTTAATTAGATTCAAATCAATAATTGAAGTCTTTCGATAATATCTTTAGATTCTACTTCATCTACATATTCCAAAATATCATTATAAACATTGCTAATATTATAACCTTTGATATGTTTGTATTGACAAGATTTTGCATTTCCAGCAATACAAGATTGGCATTGACTAATTTCTTTTGAAATACATCGGTTTGATAAGTCTTGAATTTGTGCATAAGTCCTACTAATATAATTATTCAAAAACCATTTGCCTTTACAGATTAGTTTTAAATCATTGCTGTTTAATCCTAAATTGACCGCAAAAACATCTAAATCATTTCTTTTTACAATCAATTGTTGATTGAAGTGATTTCGTCTATGTTCATTATTTATGCGGTCATTACTATAACCGACAATTCCATTATAATCCGTATCACAAGCATTTTTTAAAGCTTCCAATGATATAAAATATAATTCTTCTCCGATATTATTAAATTCCGATTCAACAAGATTTAATAATCCATCATTTATCATATTTGAAGGAAGGGAAGTATGTTTTCTAATGAGTTTTTTCAAATTTGCTTTTGTAGCAAAATAAGTTTCAATAGAATAATACTTCAATATAAAAAGTCCCTTATCATAAAGTTTCGTAAAGTCAATCTCATCTACTTGAACACCTCGATAAGGACGAACATCTCTATCTATAATTCCTAAAAATCGACGAATATTATCTGCTCGTTCTGCTAATTTTGGTTGTAATTTATCAATAGCTTTTATAACATTATCGCAACCCGCAGTCTCGTATTCTTCTATATTATTAATAATATAAATCGTGACTTCTTTTTCTGCCTTTTCTGCGATATTCTCATAAACCTGAACATCATCAACACCTTCTACTAATAAAAAAGGCGTATCAGTCATAATTGCAGTATTCAATAATTCGGGTAAATTGTATTTGAAAATCATATTAATTCAACTAAATAATTAGAGTTTTTATGAGCAATAGACGGACTGTGAGAAGCCACAATAATTTGAGCATTAGAATTTAGACTACTTAATAAAGGTAAAAATTCTCGCTGCCATTTCATATTTAATGAAATTTCAGGTTCATCTATCATTAAGAAATTTCTATTTTTTCCAATAATTAAAAACAAAGTCAGAATACTTAGTAGATTTCTTTCACCACTTGATAATTTTTCTAATTCATGCCGTTTGCCATTTCCTAACTCTATATAAGTTTCGTCTTGTGTAACAACTAACTTTTTATTCTTATACAAATGCTCATTAAACATTTCTATTAATTTAGTAATAGAATCTAACTCGGGATTTGGTTCTTCTGCATTTTCTATCATTTCTAAAAGCATCGCACGAAAAATCTTGCTATTTTCAGTCAATGATTCATCTTTCGTTTCAATATATTGCTTTATTCTCTTCGTAAGCGATGAATCTTCTACAGGAATTGCTTTTAAGATAAAGTCTTTATTCGCTTCAATTTTTTCATCAAAATTATCAGGTAAGATAAATTCATCTTCTTTTTCATCAATATCAATTGCTTTTTCAATCGTTTCAAAAAAAGCAGTTTTAACTTTATTAGAAATGATATTTTGTCCCTCTTTATATTGATTTATTATTGCTTTTTGTATATCGGTAATTTGTACAAAGTTGGTTGATAAATGATTGTTGATTTGTAAATTATTAAGGAATTTATTTTTCTTTTTTGGATTATAAAATTCATCTGAATTTGTTGATATATATTTTACAAAAACATTAGTAATTCTATCTAAAATTTTAGGGCGGAAATTAGTGCCTTCCCTTAAGTCCTCAAAAATATCATCTATTTCTGAACTATCTACAACATTACTACTTTTGAACTTTTTAATAATATTGAAAAGTTTTGTTTTCTCATTTCTTGATAAATTACGTTCGGTTTGTGTAATATTCACAAGCTCACGTGTAACAACTGAAGTCTTTGAACTTGAAACATCCAAATCTTTCTCCAAATTCATTCCTGTAATTCCTCGATGAACCCCAAACAAAATAGAACTTGAATTATATAAATCTTTTGATTTTCCCCAAGAAATACTTCCTTCTTCGTCTCGTTTTACTGTAAAACTCTTCTCTTCGTTTCCATTCGTGTATTTTACAACTGCAACCATCACATTCTCTCTCAAAAGCGTTGCTTCATCTCTATTCAAAATCGCAAATAAAATTTTCAAGAGCGTCGTTTTTCCCGAACCATTTTCGCCATAAATTACGGTAATCGGTTCCGTAGAAAAAACTAACTCTTTTTTCTCTTCCGGGTCTTTAAAGCCTGTTATATGAATACTTTTTAAACGTATCATTCCTTATTATTTTTTATCAAAATAGAAACCGTAAAACGGAAAGTCTAAGATATAGCATTCGTTAGACTTATCAAATAAATTAAAAGATTGTGTATAAATCAATTCTCTTAAAAAAGCCTAATACTTCTCAAACCAATCAAAAGTTTCCTTAATAATTCGTTCTTTATCGGCTTCTACAAACTCCAAAAAAGCCTTGGCTGCTGGGGATAATTTTTTAGATTTTAACCAGACCAAATTCCAGTGCGTAATAATTGGTAAACCTCGGTAAGGAATAATTTCTAAATCGTTATTTTTTAATTCATTTTTGATACCAATAAGCGGCATAATCGAATAACCCAAACCGGCTACAATTGCTTGCTTTAAGGCTTCATTGGAGGTTAATTCCATCTTTTTGAAAATCGGAATATCCTTTTTGGAAAGAAAATCTTCCATCGCTGTACGAGTCGCGGAACCTTTTTCTCTAAAAAGTAAAGGATGCTTTTGAAAGAGTCGAATAACGGGTTGTTTTGGATTTCGATTAAGACAAGTTCCTCCAACTAAGTACAATTTATTCTGCATCAGCTCCACCCGATTTAATTTCAATTGCTTTGGTAAAACCGAAACCATCGCAAAATCTACTTCATTTTTTTCTAAACTTTCTATGACTCTGGCTTTGTTCGTTACGTCCATGATTAAGTCGACGCCACTATATGTGCTCATAAAGTCAGACAGGAAATAAGGCATGACATACTTTGCGGTCGACACGATGGAGAGTTTTATTCGTCCGGCTAACTTCCCTTTAAAAGACTTTGTTTTATAGTTAATCACCTCGATCTCATCCAAGATTCGCTGTGCGGACTGTGCGACCTCTTTTCCAAAATCTGTAATGTAAAGTTGTCTTCCGACCACTTCTGTGAGTGGAATATCAAATTGTTTTTGAAAGTTTTTTAGCTGAATGGACACGGCAGGTTGAGTCAAATAAAGTTCCTCTGCTGCCTTCGTAACACTCTGACATTCAATTAGTTTGATGAAAGTTTTGAGTTGATGTAAAGTAAAATCCATAAGTAATTGTTTATGCTTTCTATTAATAATATAAATGTAAACTTATGAAAAAATCGCTTACTTTTGCATTATAAATTAGAAAACATGACAGCAATTATAAAAAAAGTAGAATCGAAGAAAGCGGAACAATTGATGGGAATTAGAAGTAATTCTAATAATCAATCAATTATTAGCAGAAACAGCAGTTTTACTTTTTTGAAAATGGGATTGGTTATGATTTGCCTTTGTTTAGTATTGACCTTATCCATGACCAGTAATTTTATATTTTTTAGAGAATTATTGATTTCATCCGTAATAATTTCACTTGTAACGGCGATTAAATTTTTTGAAATAAAAAGTATTTAAATAAAAAAACTTTCAACACTTAAATAAATAAATCATGGTAGCGACACAAATAATGCAAAAAGTACAGTTAGTAGAATCTGAGTTAACAGCTTTAGAAGCGTCTGATATTTTAAAAAGTCTTATTCATGAGTCTATCAATTTTAATAAGAAAAGACGTTTGAAATTATTAATTGGAAATGAAAATTGTGATACGAGTGAATTGTCTAATAATATTCAGGATTTATCTTACGAAAGAAGATCTGCAAAAGAAATTATTACGGAGGCAAGAAGAGCTGGTTTGAAAGTAACCGTAAAAGCACATTTAGAAATTTCGATTGAGCATTAGAGAATGTTTAAAAATATAGTTAATTGGAAATTGCTTCGTTTATAGAGATGTTATTACTTCGATTTCTGCTTTAGTTTACTGCAAGAAAAGAATAATTTAGCATCTCTATTTTTAGTTGGAATTAAGTATAAACGAAGACTTGAATAGTATATAAAATCGACATTTAATTCCAAAAAAATATGAGCATCACAAATATCATAGCAGAGCATAAAAAATCCTTCAAAGGAGATTTGGCAGGAGGATTATTAGCCGCAATCATTGGGTTGCCAATGGGTTTAGCTTTTGGTGTGCAATCAGGATTAGGAGCAGCAGCTGGAATCTATACGGCTATTATTTTGGCTATTTTTGCTGCTTTTTTTGGCGGAACAAAAACTTTGATAACAGATCCTACAGGACCGATGACGGTTGTTGCGGCAACTGTCGTTTCTACGAGTTTGGCAGCTGTGGGTGATTTACAAAATGCAATGCCTTTAATCATTGCAACATTCGTTTTAGCTGGAATTTTTGAATTGATTTTTGGGATTTTGAACTTTGGAAAATATGTCAAATTTATGCCTTATCCGGTTTTATCGGGATTTATGGCAGGAATCGGAGTGATTATTATTTCGGTTCAAATTTTTCCATTACTCGGACAAGTTTCGCCAAAAGGCTTTCCGAATATATTAATAAATCTCGGAGAAGGTATTGCAAATACAAACGTACAAGCGTTACTTTTAGGTTCATTGACGATTGCGATTGTTTATGTTTTGCCATTGATAACGAAAAAAGTACCTTCGATTTTGGTGGCTTTAATCGTTGGAACGTTGGTCTCCGTTGGTTTCGGAATGAATGTCCCGATTATTGGCGAAATTCCGAGAAGTTTGCCGACGTTACAGCTAGGTGTTTTAGGTCAGTTGCAATGGTCGGATTTATCTCACATTGTCGCTCCTGCGATTATGCTTGGCGGTTTGGGCGTAATTGATACTTTATTGACCTCGGTTGTTGCCGATAATTTGACGAAGACAAAACACGATAGTCGGAGAACGGTAATTGGTCAAGGAATTGGAAATATTATTGTCGGTTTGTTTGGTGGAATTCCTGGAGCTGGAGCGACGATGGGAACGGTTACAAATATAAAAGCTGGTGCAACGACAAAGCTTTCCGGAATTATGAAAGGTGTTTTTCTGCTACTAATTATCGTGGGTATAACAGAATATGTACAATATATTCCGATGGCTGTCCTTGCCGGATTATTGATTACGATTGGTCTTAATATCATTGATTATAAAGGAATCAAGATGTTATTGAAAGTACCGAAGCAAGATGCTACCGTTTGGGCGATTGTACTTTTGGTGACGCTTTTTGATAATTTATTGAATGCGGTAGCGGTTGGTTTTACGCTTTCTGCAATTCTATTTATCGGTCGAATGTCCAAGTTTATGGCGATTTCACAGCAAGTAAATGCTTTGCCTGACATGATGGAAACAAAATTTCTATCGGATGATTTAAAGGAAAAAGTCCATATTCAACATGTGGAAGGACCGCTTTTTTTTGGATTTTCAGATAGATTCCGAAATCATTGTGAAACGGTCAAGGATGTAGATGTGGTGGTCTTAAGAATGGAACAAGTACCTTTTTTTGACCA
>CAWVWD010000053.1:0-13249 GCA_963933585.1 uncultured Saprospiraceae bacterium | reverse complement strand
TAAGCCACGATTCCCGACAATGCCACGATTCATCGGACTTAATACTTGAATATCTGTCAACCGATTAAAACCGTAGCGTTTTGGCAAACGAGTGGCAACCAAATCACCGATTAATGTCACTATTTTTTCGGTATCTTCCTCTTCTACAAAAAAGAAATCGCTGTCTTTATCAATATCAATATCGGGAAAAACGCCTGCATTAATTCGGTGTGCATTCGTAATGATTTTGGAGGAAGCAGCTTGTCTAAAAATATCGGTTAAGCGAGTAATTGGAATGACTTTCGATTGAATCAAATCATTTAAAACATTACCGGCTCCAACACTCGGTAATTGATCAATATCACCTACAAAAATAACTCTTGCCGTTGTCGGAATCGCTTTGAGTAAGCTGTACATCAGAATTGTATCCAACATACTCGCTTCGTCAATAATGATTAAATCACAATCCAAAGGCTTTTCTCGATTGTGCGTAAAACCATTGATTTTGAAATCGAATTTGAGTAAAGCATGAATCGTTTTGGCTTCCATTTTAGTGATTTCTGCCATCCGTTTTGCCGCTCTTCCGGTTGGTGCAGCTAATAAGATTTTGTCCGTTAGCTTTTTCATTACGGCTAAAATCACTTTGGTAATTGTACTTTTTCCAGTTCCTGGACCGCCAGTAATGATGTGGACTTTTTCAGTGAAACTTGTTTTAACCGCCAATTTTTGGTTCTCTGCCAGTTGGATTTCCATCTTCTCTTCTGCCCATTCTACGGCATTATTATTTTCGATTTTTCGGAAATCTGTTTTACCGTTTTGCAACCGTTTTATTTCTTTTGCAATACCAACTTCCGAGATATAAAAGGCTTGTAACCAAATGTGAGGAATGAGTTCTTTCGAGTTACGAGTTGCGGGTTGCGAGTTGACCGTTTTAACGACCAAATTTGATAATACGATTCTATTTTCTAAGGCAATTTCTTCTAATCGACTTTGGACTTGTTCGGGTTTTACTTCTAATAATTTTGCGGCTTCTTCGGTGAACTTTTCGACGGGAAAACAAGTGTGTCCGTTGCTTGATAATTCTGATAAAACATATTCTACCCCAGCGTCAATCCGAATATCGGAATCCTTGCTGATATTCATATTTTGGGCGATTTTATCAGCAGTTTTAAAACCAATTCCCCAAATATCTTTGGCTAAATCATAAGGATTTTGTTCAATTCTAAAAATACTTTCGTCGCCATATCGCTTGAATATTTTTTGAGCAAAAGCAGGACTTACATTCAGCTTTTGCAAATAAATCATCACTTCTCGAATCGACTTTTGTTCTGCCCAACACGACTTTATTTTCTCAATTCGTTTCTTTCCTATTCCGCTGACTTTCAGTAGTTCATCAGGTGTTGTGTCAATTACATCCAATGTTCCTTCTCCAAAATACGTCACAATTCTATCCGCAAAAACATTCCCAATTCCTTTCACTAATCCTGAACCCAAATATTTTTTAATTCCAGTAATGGTCGAAGGTTGTTCGACTTCATAATCCTTCACTTGAAATTGATAACCAAAGTTTTTATCATTATGCCAATGCCCTTTACAACGTATCGTTTCACCAACTTGAATCGTTGGCATATTGCCGACAATTGTCGTCAAGTCGTAGTTTTTCGGTACTTTCATTCGAGCGACCGTCCAACCGTTTTCCGCATTTTGAAACGTGATTCGTTCTATGTAGCCTTTGATTTCTTCCATATTATGTACAAAAAGTAATATTTTTTTAGGTTTTGATAATATTCGTGATCAATCACTCCGTCTCAAAAGTCGTTATTCTAAAAATCAAATCAAAATTAATCTTCGGCAGTTTGCCACAATATATTCGTGTACATTCAAAAATATATTTTGTGTCTTATTTCTTGACAATCAAATTTGTTTTGAAAAAAGCTATATTATTTAGACTCAAATTCTAACCCTCGGTTTTCGTCAATTCAATTAAGATTTTGAACTAAAGAATTCATTTATTTTTTTAACTGCATCTTCTTTCCAACGATATGTCGCTGAAAGTACGATAGCAGAACCCACAAAACTCCCAATTCCAAAGGCAATAAAGGTAACCGTTATACCAAAAATTGTGTAAATGAATAGTCCTTTATTTCTTCGGAAATCATCTCGATAACCGAAATAAATCAAAGTAACGAAAGTAAGGAGCATAATTACTAATATTATTTGATCTTCCATAAGATGTTATTTTATTGAAAAAAAATGATATTTTCATTTTACAAAAAATATATTCGTATTTTTTTGGATTGAGGTGAAAGTTAGATTACCTAAGTATTAGAGGCTATCTAATTAAAGATTATTCCACTTTTTTATTGATGAATAAATCCTGCGATAAGTACTTCTGAGCGTGCTAAATAATTTATTTTTAAGTGGTTAGGGCTTAATATTTAGCTGTTGCTTATTCACTAATTGGTATTTTATTATTTAAGCACACAATATACAATATGATTTTATTTAGTAAATCATTTTCACCTCTCTCTTAAAATCTAATTAGAAGATTTTCTACATAATTCTTTAAGGGGTAAGCTGGAAAAATTCACTTTTATACGCATATTTTTCTACTTCTACTTCTTCAATTAACTTGTCAGCCGAAATCTCGCACTTTTCAAATTTTGAGACTACCTTTACCAAGGTGAAATGTTTAGTTACTTTCATTTTGATTAATAAAATTAAAAGTAAGCTTTCATTTATTTTTTATAAATACTTGATTATTAAACAATTATATATAAGTATTAATATTTTATGACGTCAATTCGAGGTTTTGGATTAGTTGAAAAAAACAAGGTAATTGAAGTAGAAAAGATGTATTTCCGAGCCAAGTAATAAAACTTAACGATACTTTAAAGGTAACAATAAAATTTTCATATTATGAAGCAATTAGTAAAAACGAGTTTAATTTTTTTATTACTTTTTAGTTTTCAAAATTTGGGTTTTGGACAAGGTTCATTCGTACTGAAAGGACAAATCATGGATGGTGCGTACAAGGAGCCATTGATGGCAGCAGCCGTTTCCATTAAAGGTAAAGCATCAGGAACAGCGACAGATTTGGATGGGAAATTCGAATTTGAAATTGCAAAAAAGTATTGGAATGATACGTTGGTGATCTCGATGTTAGGTTATACCGCTCAAAAAATGACCGTTCGGGAAGCGATGGTTTTACCGAATCATTATTTCGAAACGACTTTGGAAGAAACTTCTTTTAATTTGGAAATGGCAGAGATCGGTGCACCGATTATCTTGAATAATATCTTCTTTGATTTCAATCGACATAAATTATTGCCCACCTCATTTATGGAATTGGAAAAGCTATATAACTTTTTGAAGAAAAATGATGCGGTCGTTATTGAAATCGCAGGACATACGGATAGTATCGGAACGGATATTTATAACGAAGCATTAAGTGAAGCGAGGGCGAGTTCTGTGATGGCTTATTTGGAAGAAAAAGGAATTGTGCAAAATAGAATGACTGCGAAAGGTTATGGCGAAACTCGACCGGTAGTTTCTAATTTTACCGAAGCTGGTCAAGCGATGAATCGTCGTGTAGAATTTACGGTAATGTCGAAAGGTGAAGTCGTGAATGCGTCACAAATGCCTGATACGACTCGAAAAATTTCAATACTGGGAATTCCCGAAATTCTTGATAATGATGGAACGATTGTTTTGATTCCACCGATACTTGGAGCTGAAATTGACGAAGGAGCTGGAAGTGGAAATGGTGGTACCATAACGCCAATCAATCTTTCGTCTGAAAATGAAATAATGAATAGTAAGCCTGCGAATAAACCAATAACTTTAACGCTTCCTATAAATATTGATAACTCAACAAAAGCTGGAAATTTACAAACGATTTCTAAGAATTATTCAGAGAATAAAGGTTTTAACGGGGCGATATTGATTTATCAAAATGGTAAGATATTATACAGTGATGGAATTGGTTTTTCAGATTTATCTCGAACGAAACCGAATACGCTAAAAACTAAATTCTACTTGGGCTCAATGTCTGAACAGTTTACTGCTTCATTGATTTTGAAAGCTGTGAAATCGAATCGCTTGGATTTGTCTTTACCAATTAATAAGTTTTTGGATGGTTTGCCGGAACATATTGGAAATAAAGTCACGGTTTTGCAGCTACTTTCCCATACTTCGGGGCTTTGTGAAACGAATACAGCTGATTTATCAGATTTGGATTTGTGCTTTTTACCGAATGGCCCTAAAAATTATAGTAGCGTCAATTATATCCTTTTAGGAAAAATATTGGAGGGAGTTTATGACGATAACTATAATGGTATCATTGAAGCTCAAGTTCTGTTGCCGCTAGGTTTGAAAAATACAAAAATCGTTATGCCGATGTTTAAAGACGAAAAGTTGGCTAAAGGTTATCGTCGAGATGGGGGAAGATTAGAAGAAGTTATTGCTCAATCATCTTATCATGAAGCGGCTGCAAATGGTATCATTACTTCGATTGAGGATTTGGCAAAGTGGCAAAAAGCATTAAAAAATCCTAATTGGCTTGCACCGGATCTACAGATTTTAATGGAAACACCAACGGAAAGTAACGAAACACTTATCGGTGAAATCCAGCAAGTTGTGATGGGTACTAAGGTTCTGGAAGTGTCATTTTCTGAAACGACAATGAATGGTCATAAGACGTTAGTTATCAAAACTTTAAGTGGAAATACATTGGTTATAATTGCTTCAAATATTGAAACAACAAATTTGCAACCGCTATATCGAGATATTTTGAAGGCTTTATTTATTGAATGAAACGCACCACAGAATCAAAGGAGCTTCCCCACATTTTCTATTGCTTCGCAATTTTATGGGCATCGGTTTTTTTATAAAAACCACCCAAAATGTGGTGAAAGTCCTTAAAATCTGCGGTAAATATCTAACAACAGCCACTTCCTGGTGCACAAGATTCTTCCTTAGAATTTACTAAATTCAATAAATCTACCATTGGTTTTTTCTTAATTTGAACCACATCCGCAGGAGCACAGCAAGCAATTGCTTTCTCTTCAGGAGTCGTTGCTCTATCTTTCGCTTTACAAGTTGTTTCTTCTTTTCCTAATTTTACAATAATCTGATTGTCATATATTTCCATTGTGCCAACTGGCAAAACTGCCGTATGAAAGCTATCATTTCCGTACTCAAATTTGATCGCTACATCCGTTAAAGTTGGACGGACTTTCTGAATAGTTTGGAAGATTTTCAATGCTTTTGTCGTATCTACTCGATGATTCGGTTCAGGAATTTCATTTTCCCAAAGCTGCACATGAACTTCTTGCCAAGTATTCTGCAATCCACCACAATCAACTGTATCATACGATACATTTTTGACTTCTGTCAAATGATAATCCATTCGTGTAAATGCACCTTTTTTATATTCAAATAGTAAAGGCAAATCTTGGTGTTGTTCTAAAACGTTTAAAAATTCTTTAGTAGTCATAATTTTATTTTGTAAGAGCACAAAAAATAAATAATCTATCCATCAGAGCGAGTTAGAATGAGTAGATTATTTGTTTCTTGCTTCCTTTTTATCGTAATATTGCGATGAATAGTTGTAAAATAAAATCAAGCTTTAAGCTTGACGTTATTTTATTGAGTTATTTAGCAGCAGCTTGAATTATTATTAAATTGTGAAAATAAAGTAGAAAATATTACTTCAATTTCTTTCCAAGTCGTTGAATTAATACAATAACAAACACTTGTGCCTTCAATCGTTCCTTGGATTAAATCCACTTCTTTCAAGGCTCGTAAGTGTTGAGAAATCGTAGCTTGAGCTAAACCAATTTCGTCCACTAAGTCGCCACAAATACAAGTATTACTTTTTAATAAATATTGTAAAATAGCGATGCGAGCAGGGTGACCTAAGACTTTTGCAAATGCAGCAATCTTATTTTGATCGTCGGTAAATATTTCAGTTTTTGTTACTCCCATGTGTAGTTTAATTGTTATATCGCAATATTACGATGAATGTTTTTAAATTCCAAGTATTTTGAAAAAATATTACTTAATAAATAGAGTAGGAGTTACTTAGAAAAGTAATAAATAATCAACGCAACCAAAATATAGCGATAAAACTCGCAAACATAACACCTAAGGTCTTAGAGTAACTTTTTGGTATGATTTATCCATTTTTTGGATAGTAGGATATAATCGCCAAAAGAAGGTAAAAATAGATAAGATAAGTGCAATTGTACTATAGAAAATCGGGATGAAATCTCCTGTAAATAGAATGACGAGGAGTAACAATAGAGATTAACTTTGTTCCTACAGCCCAATTAATTAAGTAACGGATTGAGGCGTGAACTTCTGGATTTTTTTGATTTTTCATAAGCATCAAAAATCCCTAATTTTTTTTCCCTTCGAGTTCCGGACATAAAGTAAAGTGTGAAAATATTGGTTAGTTCCTAAAACTAGAAATAATATAATGATGATTAATAAGCGATTCATAGGATATAATTTGTGTAGATATTTCACGACAAAAAACAAAAAAGGTATCAGAACTCAAAAGTTCCAATACCTTTTTTATTTAAAAAATCAAGTCATTTGAACTTGAAAAACTGCACTCAATTAAAACTTCAAAGTGATTCCTGCCATCATATTAAACCCAATATTTGGGTATTTATACCAACGTTGGAATTTTTGATTTGTAACATTATTTAAATCTAAGAAAACACCAAATTTATCTGTTACTTGATATTCTGCACCCAAACTTAAATCCAACAATGCACCTGTATTTAAAGTCGCTCCGGCTTCATCTATATAAGAGATTCCGCCTGCGTTATATAACGCTGCTTTTAGCGTTAATTTATCATCTAATAAACGATATTTCGCGTTAATATTCATTTCGAAATTTGGTAAGTGCCAAGCGGCTTCCAAACTATCTGGAGTGAATGTGTTCGCATCAATCGTTGCATTTAATTCTAAATTTTTGATAGCGGAGAAAGTAACACTTCCGTGGATATTTATACTATTTACATCGTCGTATAAAACGTTGAAACGGCTATAGTCTGTTGTATCATTTAAATAAAGTCCTAAGTTTTTATATTGCTTATAACCGACTAAACCTTCAAAAGAAAAACCATTGAAATTACCACGTAAACCACCATAATAATAAGACTCACGAGTATTTCTAAGTTCTAATTGATTTTGAATAAAAGGATTATAATCTGTAATACTTAAGAAAGTATTTTTCTGCAAATCTCCTGTTGCTCCGGCAAGAATCGCAAATTTATCACCTACGATATTTACTTGTGCTTCGATATCTGGAAAAACATAGAAAGTCGTATCTGCATAAGCCATATTTGCACCGACTTTAAGCATAAATATACCTCCATGAAAAGTGAAATTCGGTCGGATATAAACGACATTATTATTCGGACGAATTGAATCATTATTAAAACGAGTAAAATCGTTTCCAACCGTCAATTTAAATGCATGAATGTCATTGAACCATTTTGTAAAATCAGCATGAATATCTACACCTAATTCGTTGGCTTCGTAAGCATCGCTGATGTTATGAAAATCTACACCGATATCATAGTTAATATCGCCGTTTGTTTTCTTATTATTAAATAAACTTACGCCACCATAAATCGTGCTGAAACGCTGACGAACAGAATCTGCTTCAAAAAGTATTACGGTATCAGATGGATTATCATAACCATAAAAATGAACGACATCGTGATTATAACCCAAGTTTCCATTAATCGCAAAAGTCTCCCCAAATGAAGTTACATTCGCATTAACGGCAGTTTCGCTGAAACGTTGATTCTCTTGACGAGCAGAATTATTTGCAGAATTATGATATGCATTAAAACCGTACGCCAAAGTTTTCGTTGCTCCCGAAGCATAATGTAAATTTACGAAAGGCATATTCGGTAAACCGTAACCTAGTTTTGAATAAAACTTATAAGTCGGTTCTGGTTTGTCACGTTTTAAAGCAACTGGTTTTAACTTTGGAGGTTCATATTCCAAAGTCAATAATCTAGTCGGAATATTATACATCAAATTTCCTGAAACTTCCTCAATCGCAGGAAGTAAAGGCGTAGTCGTTAGCTTTTGTGATTGAGCTAAACTCGCTTCAAATTTCTTTAAAACTTCCACCTGTTCTGATGGTAATTTTTGAGCAAAAAGCCCCGTTGTTAAGCCCAAAGCAACAAGGCATAATATGATATATTTAGTCATTTTTTTATTTTTTAAAGTAGGTGTAAAGATTTAGAGGTGTAGAAATTTAAAGGTTTAGCGGTATAATGGTCAAAACCTATATACTTTTAAACCTATAAACGTTTATACCTATTTATTTCCATCTTCTTCCATTTCCAATTCCCCTTCGCTTCCACCTACATTATCTGGAGCTAAACGACTTGTATTGGCATCTTCTTGTTTTACTTTTTCCAACTTCGCTCGTGCTTCATTCAGAATTGAAGCATCACCGTCATAATTTTCAACGATAGCTTCTAAGTAAACTTGAGCGTTCAATAAGTCCCCTTTTTGAGCATAAATATCGCCTAATAAAATGTATATACGAGCCAACCAGTCTGCATAATCTTCTACTTCTGTTTGGTTATTCAAAGCCAGATTTTCTGCTTCTGTCAATTTTCCTTCACGGAAAGTGATGTAAGCAATTTGGTAGAAAGCTTCCGCTTTTTGTTCGCCTGAAAGATACTGTGTCACTTCCGAGAAAGCAGATTTTGCTTTCGAGAAATTATTATCATCCAAAGCTGTTTTACCGATATAATAATTCGCTTCACCTTTATCCATTGCAGATGCAGACGCATTATTCTTAACAGTTTCCGCCAACCTATAAACCTCTGCTTTGCGACCACCTAAGCGGTAAGCACTACGAACTGTTCCTAACTGAGCTTCGAATAATTCATCGCCACTTGCGATTTTTGTCCACTTAGAATAGTAGTTATAAGCCTTATCAAAATCCTTAGAAACATTATAACTAATCAACGCTCCTTTGCGCAAGGAACGTACATAATATGCATTCGAACCACGATTAATTAAGTTCTCATAATCCAGTAAAGCGTAGTCATATTTTTTCTTCACAAAGTAAGATTCTCCACGTTGATATAAAGCATTAAGAATATGTAAACCATTCGGAAATGCTCGAATATAATTTGTGAAAGCTGAAACGGCCCTATCGTAATTTCCATTCTGATATTGAGCTTCTGCTGTGTCGAAACTCAAATCATCTTTTTGTTTATCCGAAACATTGTAATCTATCGTTTTCAAGAAAGCAAAGTATTTATCTGTTTCGCCTCTTTCTACATAGATTTCCTGGATACTACGTAACGCATTTGCCTTTTCTTCCGCTGTTGGATTATTGGTGCAAACTTTTTTATAGTAATCTAAAGCTTGTTCTGTATTGTCTTGATTGTAAGCGATTAAGCCCAACTTTAAGTAAGCACTGTTAACCAGATTACTCTTATTAGCATAATTTTTCACCAATTGTTTCAATGGTTCCGCTGCTTCTGACAATTGATTTAATTGCAAATAAGTAGATCCTAATTCTAATAAAGCATCATCTGCAAAATCAGAATTTGGTGATCTTTTTACCAAATTTTCCAATGTGACCAATTTTCCTGCATCATCTTTCTGCAAACCTTGAATAATTGATTTTTGGTAATAAGCATAATCGTTTCCGTCTGCTTTTCGGTTGATAACACGGTTATAGAAACCTAAAGCTTTCGTGTATTTATTATTTTTCAAATTACAATCTCCTGCACGAAGTAAAGCATCTGGATAAACCTTATTTTTCACATCGTCATTATCAATTGTATTGCGAGTAACCTTTGTTGCAAAACCATTTACAGCTTGTTCAAAGTAACGACCAGCCGTCGTATAATCACCTTTTTTGATGTAATTATAGCCCAAAGCATAATTCGCCATTTCGACAGAAGCCTCATCTGTAAATAGTTTCGGAGAAGATTTTGCAATTGTCAAAAACTCATTGAAATCATTGATACTACTTTCGTTATCGCCACTTTCATAGTTGATTTCACCAATCCAATAATTCGCCAATGCTTTTGTACGATTATCGTAAGGATTTTTCAATGATTTGATAAACATTTCTCTTGCTTGTCCTTTCTGTTCATCATTTATCAATTGAACACCACGGTAATAAGCAACCTTTTGGTAAGCTCTACGAATCTCCAAAGATTTCGAAGACATTGATTCGATAATGTCCAAAGCCTTTTTGTAATCACGAGTATTTAAGAATACTTTACTCAATAATTCCTGCGATTCTCTGTAATAGTTAGAAGAAGATTCGATTGTTTGGAAAGCATCAATCGCATCTCTTGAAGCACCTAATTCATACGATAACTTTCCGTATAAAAAGATGGATTCATTTTTGATTTTTTTATCAAAATCCATTTGACTCGCTTTCTTGAAAGCATTACGAGCTGATTGTTTATCGTCTACCTTTAAGTGACAATCACCTAAATTATACAACGCATTTTGTCCCAAAGCAGAATTCAAATTCTTTAATTCATCAAAGTTTTTGATGGCTGCTTTGTAGTTTTCCGTCTGGTATTGTGTATAACCAACTTGATATAAATCCTCTTGTCGAAGTTGACCTGATTTTGCATGTTCTTCCAGGTATGGCAACGCTTTTTTATATTCTTTTTTCTCGAAATATGCTTGACCAATTAGTTTATTAATCTCCCGATATTTCTTGATTCTCGTATTTTGAGCCTGTGTTTTTCCGTAATCAATTACTTTATCATAATCACCTTCAGCGAAAGCAATTTGGCAAATATAATATGGAACGTCCCGACTGTATTTCTTAGAGTTTTTGACACGTTCAAAACTTGCAATTGCCGTTTTGTAATCTTCCTCTTGAAAAGCCGTTACACCATAATAATAGTTTGCAGGATAATAATAATCACCTCGAATATCTTTTACTTGTTTGAAAAGTGATTTGGCCTGTTTGTACTTTTTCTTTACTAAGTACGCATAGCCCATTTTGAATTTGACTTCAGTAATTAAGGTATTATTCATATCCAAAGTTGGAATTTGCTGATAATATCTAATTGCCTCGTCAAACTTTCGTTGTCCAAAATAATAATTACCCAAGTCCAATAACGCCTCGTTCGCTACTGAACTCGGTGAGTTATCTCGAATAAAATCTCGGATAAGTTTCTCGCCATCAGGATGATTCAGTCGAATCGCACATTGAGCATGTTTCAGTTGTGCTTGTTGGTGAAGTAATTTAAAATTAGCATTTTGTGGTTGTTGAACTGCATTCATCGCCTCCTCAAAGTGAACTTGAGCGGCTTCGTATACGCCTTGTTGAAATAGCTCTAAACCCGATTTATAATCAGATTGAGCATCAGTGAAAACGCCTGTTTGTTGTGCTACTACGGTATTTTGTAATAGTAACAAAACTAATGAAGCAAAAGCAATTTTTAGTTTTGTCATAGTTTTATAGTTGATTGAAATTTTAAAAGTGTTTTATATCAGGTATAAAGGTGTTTTGGTACAAAGGCAAACGATTATTAGCGACGTTTTTAAAAATAGGTAAAGACCTATAAATATATAAACCCGTAAACCATTTAGACTTATAATCCTTTAAGCTTAAGTATTTCTCACCTTAACAAATATAAAAGATAATAATGTGAAAGCATAGTTTTGTCATAGGAATTTCAGAAAGACAAATATAATGATAGATATTATGTATCAAGCGTTGCATATTGCAAAGGATATACGGATAATTCCTAAAAAAGCGTTAAAGCTATAGAAGTGTGTCAAATAGAGTGATGTGTTTTGTTTTGTGAATAAGTTCTATATTTCGATTTTAGTGAAAGCTGCAAAAATTAGTAGTTTTAATTGTTTTGTTTTTCCAAATCTTAAAACGTTATTCCTTTTTGATTTGTTATATCGGAAGATAAATAATGAATGTCCAATATTGAACAAAGTTTAATATTCGATATTCCTTAACATCATTAACCATTATTTTTATTATTTTTGCGTGCTTTTTAAAAAATACGTATTTTTAGGTACCAAAGGTTTTATGCAATAGTAAATGCAATTTACTAATTGTATATTAATATATATACAGGATGAAAAAAATTGAATTAGATATCGTTGCGTTATCACACAGTATAACTCAATCACATAATTACGCAGTTGTTTTGGGAGAACAAGATGGTCGCCGACGTTTGCCAATTGTCATTGGTGGATTTGAAGCTCAAGCCATTGCTGTTGCAATGGAACGAATGACTCCAAGTCGTCCATTAACACACGACTTAATGCGGAATGCTTTCGAAACATTCAGTATTGATTTGAAAGAAGTCGTTATTAATGACCTTCAAGATGGAATTTTTTACGCTCGATTATTATGTGTTTTAAATGGTGATATTGTAGAGATTGATTCTCGTACTTCTGACGCTTTAGCAATGGCAGTCCGCTTCGAATGTCCAATTTATACTTACGAATTTATTTTGGATGCAGCCGGTGTGATTTTGGAAGAAGGCGAAGAAACAGAAAGTGAAACTAGTCCGATTCCTATAAAAGAGAAAAAAGAAAGTTCATTAAAGAACTATTCTTTACCGGATTTGGAAGAAATGTTAAGCGAGGTTATCGGAAGAGAAGATTATGAAAAGGCTGCAAGAATCCGAGATGAAATGAGTCGTAGAGAGCAGGAAATATAAATATTGGTAATTAATTATTAATATTTCATGCTAAATGTGGAAAGAGGTGATGACTTTTATTAGTTATAACCTCTTTTTTTTTGCCATCCTAAAACTAAAATCTAGAAAAAAGCAGTAGTTTTCGGTTTGAAATAATTTATAATATGTACCGATTTTAATAATTGTTTTTTGTCCTAATTTACAAGATAAATCATGTGAGAAATTGGCGGGCGATTTAAAATGGAATGTCGAATGTCGTTATTTGGCAAATTCACTGATTTGATAAGCTAAAATTGCTATAAGGAAGGGCTCCGTTTTAGCAAAATATATTGCGAATTGTTTTAAACCGCGAATAGCTGAAAAAAAGCCGTCATATTGAATTTATTTCAATATGACGGCTTCTTTAACTTCTTTAAATCGTTAATTTAAAACATAGTACGTCACTATCAGGATAAAAGGGCAAACGCACCAAATTATTTCGTTTTCACACTAAATCAGTTCGTGATCAATATAATATTTAGCGATTGAAAATTCTTCTTCTTTTCCTTAATGAAAAGAAGCAAAAACCTGCCCGA
>CAWVWD010000052.1:0-13310 GCA_963933585.1 uncultured Saprospiraceae bacterium | reverse complement strand
AAAAATCGGCGTTATTTATGAAATCGGCAAGAGAAATTTTTAACTCGTCAAAGTAGATGATTTATATTCAAATATAATTTCCCCCGATAGTTTTCCGAAACCTAATAAGTTCGCAACTCAAAAAATAAAAAAATGCTTGACTTCACAAGGAAATCAAGCATTTTCAATACAAATATTAAGCGTAAATTCTGCAATTAATGAAAATTACTGACCTTCTTCTTTCGAAGGTGCACCAGAAAGATCCAAAACATTGATTGTTGGAGTAATAATCAACTCAACAGAACGACGCTGGTTATTATTCAAATCCGCTTCTGTACTCGCATATTTACTTCGAGTTTGAGTTTCACCTCTTGGAATCTGACGAACAACTTTCTCTTTAACCACGCCTTTAACTTCTAAATAATCCGCGACCGAATTAATTCTTTTGATAGATAATTTCAAGTTTAATGCTTCATTTCCTGTAGGATCAGCATAACCATAAACCAATACTTCATAATCCGCATCCCCTGCTTTTTCTAGTCGAGCAATCAAACCATCTAAAGTCGCTTTCGTTTCTGCATTTAAAGCATTTGAGCCTACGGCAAAGTAAACCTCATGTGCAGAGCTAATCACTTGACTTGAAGCCGAAAAACTAACGCCAATTAAAAATGTAAAAAATAAAATAAGTCTTTTCATAATGTTATAATATTAAGAGTTTTGTTAATGCTTCAAAAATAAGAACTTTATTCTGATTCACGTCACTTTCTATATACAATTCTATTATATTTATTTTATTGTTTTATCAAATTCACTTTAGTGAATGATTAATAACTATTTTATCTAACATTTACGACCGATTCATAACCCTATCAAAGGGGTATAAATGCTTGATTTACAATAGATAATCTCCTTTTATATTATAGCCAAAATTGATTGCACGTACTTAATATGGATTTAAACTGAAGGCACGAATTCTATCTAAATCACCTAATTTAGACTTTTAAAGGCTATTATTTATCGGGAGTATCTATTACTTCTACCTTTCTTATTTTATAAAATTCGTGAAACATTGTGAAACGATAAGCGGAAAATTGACACTCATAGTTATCCACAAAGTTATCCACATTATTCGTATATTTGTGGAGAACATCCAATTACGAAGGTCCTTTTTTACTTTACCTTAACATTTTATTTACATTTCCTGAAGAAAATTGAGGAATTGCAATACGAAAAGCTCCAAAAAAAAGGAATTATTATGCCGATTTGAATGTCATAATTTATGAAAATTAAGAAAAAAATACGTTGCTAATAGCCGATAAAATAACGTTTCTGAATCTTTAAAATTCGATAAAACAATAGTTTGAAACGTAATTACAGCTTCATTAAATTTTATAAATCACTAATAATCAGTAATTCATAAAATCTAATGAAACTTCCTGGCAATTCAGTCCTTTAATTTTATACCTTTTCAACCTTTAAATTACGCAAAAAGAGGATAGAAATAGTTTTCCACAAACTTATCCACAATCTTACTAAGATTTAATCTTATTTATCTTCAAATTCGTATCACTAAATTGATAATTCATCCATAAAGCGATTGACAATAATAGCAAAGCTCCCGCTTGATGCGAAACTCCTAAGCCGACCGGAATCACAGCTTTACAATTAATAATCGTAAGAATTCCTAAAAGAACTTGAATTACTAACATACTTACCAGTAGTAAATTTGCAGTCGAAAATCGTTGTGTAAATCTTAATTTCCGGGTGCTAAAAAAGAATACTAAAATCATGACAGTCAACAAGTAAGCTGTTCCTCGGTGCACAAATTGAACCAATGCAGGCATGAACTTATTAGAGTCGTAATTCTTCAGGTTTTCCACATTCCATTCAGAACTTATCAACATTACCTCTGGAATTACCTCTCCTGCCATATCGGGGAAAGTGGGGTAATATAAACCTGCTTTCATCCCCGACATTAGACCTCCTAATATAATCTGAATCGCGACAACGATTGTTATGAATAAAGCAGCTTTCTTAAATTTTAAATTGTGGATAACTTGTTTATTTGGACTAAAAGTATGGAAAGTCGTCCATAACAAGTAGGAAAATAGGATGAAGGCAAGTGAAAGATGCAAGGTGAGCTTGTAAGCATTCACCCAGGGACGATCAACTAAGCCCGAAGCAACCATTATCCAGCCAAATGAGGCGACAACTGCCGCCATTGCGACAACGATTCCTAAACGCTTCATAAGCGGCTTAGGAAGCCATCCTTTACGCCAAAAGAATACGAACGGGATAATGAATACAAAACCCATTGTTCTTGCCCATAAGCGATGAAAATACTCCCAAAAGTAAATAAATTTAAAATCTGATAAAGCCATTCCTACATTTATCTTCTCGTATTGTGGCGTTTTTTGATATTTCTCAAACTCTCCCTGCCAATCCGCTGTATTTGTTGGTGGAAAAGTTCCAGTTACAATTTCCCATTCCGTAATCGACAAGCCAGAACCTGTCAATCGGGTAATTCCGCCAATGACTACTTGAAAAAATACCATGACCAAACCGATAATCAACCAAAATTTGACTGCTTTATTGATTTGTAAACCCTTCAGTACTGTTACATTTTCCATTTCAAAAGATATTTTCTAAAAATATGTCGAGTTATCCACAGCAAATGTGAATAACTTCATACCAAACACAGAATTTGCCGCAAAGTTAACGTAGAAAGGATTATAAAGTAGCAAAAACCAGGAAAAAAGGCTTCTTCTGATTTATTTAGACTTAGTTGAAATTAGAAATACCGTGAACAAATTATTAAAGAGAAAGGCGACTTATCCACATGAATTGTGAATAAGTCGCCTTTCTCTTTAGTTTTTGATTCAAAAATCACAAAAAATAACCCGAAAGTCTTTTTTTTTGTGGATAAGTCACTACAAAATCGAAAAATAAAGGAAACGAAACATTTTTGTTTCTCCACAATTTCTTGATCTTAATGTCTTACTATAATATGATTTATTAGAAATTTTAAAAAAACGCCCCCATCATCAAGGGTGTTAATAAGTGGATAAGATTTTTAGATTTTCCTTTGATTATAAAAAAAGAGGTAGTTATTAACACTTCTCCACATTTTATCCACACTTTAGAGGTGTTGATTTTTAATCTGTTATGAGTTTATGAACAAGTGTGGAAAAGTTATTCCGTTAGTAAAAAAATGAATATTGGAAACTAAGAACTCGTGGATAAATGTGGAAATCGATGTGAGTTATGTACAAAAAGTAGGTTCGTTACTCACATTTTGTACATTTTCAATTGGGATTGTGGATAAGTGTGGATAAGTTTTAGTTTTTCAACTAAGTTATACACACTTATTGTGGATAATGTCCTTTTTACATTTTATCGAAAAAGTTATTTTTCAGGGAGTTATAGATAAAAAAAAAAGCAATTGTTAATAACTTCAAGATTCGAAAGTAATTTTTTTTGTTTCTATATTAAACGTATTTAGTTTTAAAAACAAATAAGTTTGAATTTTTAATGTTTAAAACAAATAATAGTAAATTTTTTTGTTTCAAATGATGATTCTTGCAAAAGAATCGTCATACTGGACTTATCTCAGTATGACGATTCCTTATTTAGTTCTTAGTATTGTTAACAGCCGATTTTAGCGTCTAATACTTGAAATCGGTCAGTCTTATAAGCCGTAACTTGCTAAATCTCAATTTTCTTTCGTCTCAGTTCAAAATTTTGACCTAAATAAACTTTACGAACCATTTCATCGGCTGCTAATTCTTCCGCACTTCCCGCCCTCAATATATTTCCTTCGAACATCAAATAAGCTCTATCAGTGATAGAAAGGGTCTCTTGAACATTATGATCTGTGATTAGTATACCGATATTTTTTGTTTTTAATTTGGCAACGATATATTGAATATCCTCTACGGCAATTGGATCTATTCCTGCAAAGGGTTCGTCCAATAAGATGAAATTAGGCGAAACCGCCAATGCCCGTGCGATTTCAGTTCTTCTGCGTTCGCCTCCTGAGAGGGTATCACCATCGCTCTTTCGAACTTTCTCCAAACCAAATTCACTAATTAATTCCTCTAATCGATCTTTTTGTTCTGATTTCGATAAATTAGTCATCTCTAAAACGGCTCTGATATTATTTTCAACGCTTAACTTTCGGAAAATCGAAGCTTCTTGTGGCAAATAACTAATACCTTTTCTCGCTCGTTTGTACATCGGTAAATCAGTAATATCTTCCTCATCAAGATAAACTCGACCTTCGTTTGGTTTGATGAAACCAACGGTCATATAGAAGGTTGTTGTTTTTCCTGCGCCGTTTGGCCCAAGTAAACCAACTATTTCTCCTTGATTGACTTCAATGGAAACACCTTTTACAACTGTTCTACTTCCGTATATTTTGATAAGCTGTTCACTACGTAATTTCATTTTTGGTGATTGAAGACTGGTGATTGGTAATTGTTGACTAGCTGTACAGTGATTTACTGACGATTTTTCAGTTGACCAAACTGATTTTAAAATGTCAAAATTACTAATTATTTTATTAGTCTTGATAATTGATAGGAAATGATAGATTGTTTTTGGACTTTCACAACATATTTTCGAAAAAATTAACAAATTCAGATATAAAAGGGCTCTATGCAAAAAACGATTGATTTACAATTAACGGCTTCTTACCAAACTTACGGAACATTTTCTGATAAAACAGAAACGATAATCATCGCTTTTCACGGTTACGGACAATTAGCAAAGTATTTTATTCGCAAGTTCGATATTTTGGAGGAAGCGAAATATTATGTTATTGCTCCACAAGGTCTATCAAAATTTTATTTGAAGAATCATACCAGGGTAGGTGCTTCATGGATGACGAAAGAGAACCGAGCATTGGATTTAAAAAATCAATTGCATTATGTTCAAACGGTCTTCGAAACAGAAACGAAGAATATTGATTGGTCAAATAAAAAATTAATTATTTTGGGATTTTCACAAGGAACGGCGACGGCTTCTCGTTGGGTGAGTAAACATCAAATTCCGTTTGACAAATTCATTGCTTGGGGTGGACAAATCGCTTATGAATTGACTACAGAAAATTTTGATTTTATGAAATCTGAATCGAAAACGATTGCATTACTAGGCGATCAGGATGAATTTTATAATGGCGAAAATATTATAAAAATGGAAATTGCGTTTAAAACCGTTTTTCCGAAAGGAGAATTTAGCATGTATGAAGGGAAACATGAGATTTTGAAGGAAACTTTAAGGGTTTCAATTGATAGTTAATCGTTTGCCGTTTGGTGTAAAATAAAAAAACGGTTTAGCCAAGCTAAACCGTTTTTGCGTTGGATAAACTGCCAACATGTTAATTATCAACTAGTTAATTCCTAATTTAGGTTTAACATATTTCATAACGTCATCTGCTTTACGACCGTAAAGAACCATTCCGCCTTTGCTTGAATCAAAGATAAAACGGTAACCTTTTTCTACCGCTACTTGGTCGATTGCTGTTCTGATTTTTGATTGAATTGGATCAAATAAAGCTTTTTCTTTTTTGACTAGATTTTCGCTCATTGCTCTTTCCTTTTTGACTAAACTTTCGCTCATTGCTTTTTCGCTTGCTGCATAATCTGCCTGCATTTTCTCTAATTCTTGTTGAATTTGAGTTTGTTGAACGTCTGTTAAAAGTCCCGCTTGAGCATCTTGTGTTGCTTTCCCATACTTCGTTTGCATTTGAGCATATTTTACTTCTAGTTGCTTCATAGATTGCGTTCTTTGAGCTTCTAATTGCTTAATAGATTGCGTTCTTTGAGCTTCCAGTTTAGCATTAGCTTGTTTAATTTGTGGCATTGTCGTTAAAATAGCTGTCATGTCGACATGTCCAAATTTTACTTGCTTTGGTGCGGTCTGTGCTACGCCTGATTCTCCAAAATTGACAGACATTAATACAAATGCCAATAATACAATCGCTGCTGTTAATAAGTTCTTCATGTTTAAATATTATAATTTTTAATGATTCTTTATTTAAATGTTTGAGTATTCGAATATTCAAATGCTATAAAACACTCGAATATTCAAATGATTGAACACTCAAATATTTACTTCTTCAAGCTATCAATTAAATCTTGTGTTTTGTCTAGTTCTGGATTTGCGTAAAGCATAGAAGCGTTAGAAGAACGGTCATAAATAAAGTCATATCCACGTTTTTTAGCGTAAGCTTCGATGGCAGAATATACTTTATCTTGAATCGGCTTTACCAATTCTTGGCGTTTTTTGAATAATTCACCTTCTGGACCAAACTTCGCTTTCTGAAAGTCACGAGCTTCTTTTTCTTTTTGGATAATTTCATCTTCCCGTTGTTCCTGTGCTTTGTCGCTCAATAAGACTTTATCCGCTTGATACTTGCTGTATAACTGCTCGATTTCTTTATATTTTTGAGCAATTTCTTGATTCCATTTAGACGCAAATTGGTCTAACTTTTTTTGAGCAGCAGTATAATCTTCAACGCTTTCTAAGATTTTTTCAACATCAACATAACAAGAACGCTGTGCTTCCATTGTAATACTTGCCATGAATAAGGCAAAGACTAAAAGAATTCCTTTTTTCATCAATATATGTATTTAAAAGTTTTTTGATGTATTTGAATCGATTGCTCGATCGTAATCTTATGTAAAAGTAAAACTAAAATTTAGGAATTACAGATTAACTAAACATCAAATTATGAAATAATAGATTCAATTAAGTAATATTAAAAAAACGTCCCTATCTTTTTAATAATTACCGTAACTGTTTAATAACGGATTGAAATTAAAAATAGTGAAGCGATTATTCAAATCGATTTTGTTCAATGCTTGATTTGAACGATTTAAAGTGGTGGATAAATTAGTAAACGGATTATTAGGACATAATGAATAATGGATGTTGTATTTTTTAAATCATATCTTAGCAGCATATAATATGCTTAATTAATGAATTAATAACACCTGTTTGAGTATCAAGCTTGGACAGCCTATATTCAATTTTAGATATATATCTCGGTATGTATTTATAAAAAAAAATTAAGATTATGAAAGAACTACTGTTACTGTTGCTGATGATGAGCAGCCTACTTGCAAATGCACAGGAAGATAAAATTACTACGAAAATTGATGCGGTGAAATTAAGTATGCAAGGAGCTGAAATCGTTCGAGAGAAAGAAATGACTTTAGCCTCTGGAACAAGCCGTTTGACCTTCGTTGGGCTTTCGCCAAAAATCAATGCTCAAAGCGTACAAGTTACGGCTACGAATGATGTTCAAGTATTGTCAGTTGTGGGGAAAATAAATTTTTTAGCTCGACAGAAAGAAAGTCCCAAAATCAATACGTTGAGAGATTCTATTGCTTTATTAAATGCAAACCTTCAAAATATCAATGATTTTATCAATGCGTTTTCGGTGGAAGAAGCGATGTTAAAACAGAATTTAAAGATAGGCGGAAATGCGAATGGTTTGCAAATCGCGGAATTGGAGAAAAGTGCAATTTTTTTTAGAAGTCGTTTTCGGGAGATATATAAAGAACGTTCAGCATTAAACCTTGAAAAAGGAAAAATTCAACGAGAAGTGAACCGGATTAATCAACAATTGAATGAACTGAACGCAGGAAATCGCTACACGTCAGAAATTGAAATGACCTTAAATACCAAAACGTCAAAAGCGACAAAAATCAAATTGCGTTATGTCGTGAATGACGCTGGTTGGTCACCGATTTATGATTTGAAAGCCACGGAATTAGATCAACCGATTAATTTAAAATATCGTGCGTTAGCATATAATAATACGGGAATTGATTGGAAAGATATCAAAATTACGCTTTCGACTTCTGATCCAAATGCTTCTGCAATGCAACCAAACTTGTTGCCATGGATTTTGAATTTTAATACCGGTGGCTTTATGGCCAAAAGAAATCAAGGTTTATTTTTAGAAAATAATTCTAATGTCTGGAATCAATCTACGAATGCAGATGAGAAATTCAGAATACCGGGAACGGAAACTGGTGGTGTCAATATTCGCTTTGAAACCATTGAAGTCTCGGAGTTGGACACAGATTTTGAAATCGAAGAACTTTATACAATTCCATCGGACAGAAAACCATATTCTATTGATGTAAATTCTCACGATTTGACGGCTGATTTTAAACATATTGCCATTCCGAAACTCGATAAAGACGCATTCTTATTAGCTCAGATTACTGGTTGGGAATCACTGAACTTGATTGATGGACCAATGAATGTGTATTATGGCGAAAGCTATATTGGTTTGTCAAACCTAAGTACACGAACGCTTGGCGATACATTAGACTTATCGCTTGGTCGTGATAGACGAGTTTTGGTTACTCGTGTAAAATTGAAAGAATTTACAAAAAAACAAGTCTTAGGCTCCTCTCAAACGGCAACTTACAGTTATAAAATCAGTGTTAAAAATAATAGAAGTCAAGCCGTTGAAATTGATTTGGAAGATCAAATTCCAGTTTCTACGATTAAGGAAATTGAAGTAAATGAAATTGAAGTTTCTGGAGCAACATTATATGCGAATACCGGAAAAGTGAAATGGAAAATGAGTCTTGAACCTGGCGAAAAGAAATCGGTTGTTTTGACCTTCTCGGTGAAGTATCCGAAGAATAAACAGATTAAGTTGGAACAGAGAAAGCAGATTGTTACGCCAAGATATTTTTAGTAGATGCTAAAAATTGCAATTTTTGAAAATAAATAAGATGGAAAAGGGATTTTGATATGGCATCAAAATCCCTTTTTGTCTTGTATACTCATTTTATATCAATTTTAGATTAGCAAATAAGTCCATTAGTGTTGCTTATTAAGATAAAAATCATCTATACAAATCGGTATTTAGAGGTTTTCTATGAAAAATTAATATGAAAAATATTTTTTCTTAAACGAAAAAATAAAAAAATAAATTATAAATATTTAAATATCAGTTATTTATAAATTTTTATTAAAACCAAATGAGCTCATTTTTTATCAAAAATCTGGTAACAAATACTTCATGATTCGTTAAATTCAGATTGCTTTTTTTCTTGACTTAAAACCCTTCTTTTGCAGTATTATTTAACTATTCATTCGATTTCAAATTTTTATTAAAATGAAAAAAATCTGCGTATTACTCGTAGCGTTAATGGCTGTTTGTTCAGTAAATGCACAAAGTCCTTTCACTTTTGATCCGTCAATTGCACCGGATTACACTTCTCCAGTTATTTTAATGCCTGCTTCTCCATTCAAAACGCAAATTTTGTTTTTGGGTGGCGTTGATATGGTTCAAACAACTGCAACTTATGGTAATGCAGCAACGGCTGTGCCTGCAAAAGAATGGCATGATTTCATCGGTTTTACACCGGACACGACTGATTCAGGTGATTTAGGTTGGGTTATCGTAAACCATGAAATGCAGCAAACACACGATAACATCGGTGACGGTGGTGGTATGACCGTTTTTAAAGTAAGACGTGATGCAAACACAGATACTTTAATCATCGTTAGCCAGACTTTAGCTGATGGACGTACAGGTGATTTTTTCAATGTTGATTTTACAAACTTCGTTGGTGAAACAGGTATGAACTGTGCAGGTATTTCAAGTCCTGACGGTCGTATTTGGACGGCTGAAGAATGGGCGGTCAAAAGTAATGCTGCAATCGGAGGTTGGATGCGTGATACTTCTGACTTCACTATTTCTTCTGATATTACGGTTGCTGATGGTGAAACGATTAAAAAATACCAAAACTTAAACTGGATGGTAGAAGTTGACCCGAGAGAAGCAAAAGCCGTTCGTAAACAGTATAACTGGGGACGTACTTATAACGAAGGTGGAACAATTTTACCTGATAATAAAACAGTTTTCTTAGGTGAAGATAATACGCCGGGTGTTTTGACAAAATTCGTTGCAGATGTAGCGGGTGATTTCACTTCAGGTACAACTTATGCTTACAAACACGATGCTCCAACAAAATGGATAGAAATTGACAATTCTGATTTTGACAAAATGTTACACTTCCACGATGAAGCAATTGCAAATGGTGCGACGATGTTTAACCGTTTGGAATGGGTAGCTTACGAGTCTTCTACCGATGCAATTTATGTTACAGAAACTGGTCGTGATAACCCAGGTTCAGCTTTAGATAAAGGTGCACAAGCTGGTGGCGTTTACGCACCACATCACTTAGAACGTGCATTGAATCAAGGTGGAAGAACACCAAATGATCCAGCTTACTGGGATTATTACGGTCGTGTTTTAAAATTGGATTTAGCAACTGATGAAGTTTCAATTTTCTTAGAAGCAGGTCCATATTTCGCAGCAGATTCTGTAAATTCTTCTGTATATCCTCAAACACACTTGTCAAATCCTGATGGTTTGACGACTGCACAAATCAATGGCAAATCATTTATGATTATCCAAGAAGATTTGAATGGTTCTTCTCACGGTCGTGTTCCAGATGATATTGCAACCGGTCGTACTTGTGAATTATTCATGTTAGATATGGCAATTACGAATCCAACGATTGATGATTTGGTACGTATTGCAGTAGTACCCACAGGTGCAGAAGTTACAGGTGCGAAAATGACACCAGATGGTAAAACATTATTGGTGAATGCACAGCATCCTTCTTCTTCAAATCCTTATCCGTATAATCACTCTTTCACTTTTGCGATTACCGGTTGGGATCAAGCTGTTGTTACAAATACAAAACAAGAATTTGAGACAAAAGAAGATTTTTCAATCTTCCCGAATCCGACAACTCGTGAGTTGCATTTCAAAGAAGTTACAGATGTCGCAATTTATAGCGCTCAAGGTCAGCGTGTAATGGTGGCTCGCAACACGAACTTTATTGATGTCGGGCACTTACCTGCAGGAATTTACTTTGTTCGTAATGCAAACGGTGTTACAAAACAATTGGTTATTCAAAAATAATCTAAAAATATCTATATCGGAACATGTGGCCCTTTGAAAACCTCACTTCAAAGGGCCTTTTTATTTGGCTCTTTGACAGTTTCTGCAAAATTGCAAGAAAGTTATATTTCCAGTAGTAGCTGCTTTAGCTGCTACAACGGTTTTAGAACTTTCCGGCAGCTAAAGCAGCTGCTACTGGCAAAAATTGTCAAAGTGCTTTTTATTTCAATTCATTTCAAAAAATTACGATGAAAAGAACATTTACATTTTTAATAGTTTTATTAACAATTGCAGGTTTAATTCTTTTTTCCGCTGCTAATGATGTTCAAACACAACCGATAGCAACCGTAAAAAAGCAATATTTGAATGATTTGAATAATTTTTCTATTGCCATTCAAGATTTAAGAATCGCAGCAGAAAAATTAGACCATGAACCAGAAAATATTGAAAACTTAAAAAAAGCACATCTTCAAGCTCGATTATCGTTTAAAAAGTTTGAATACTTATTGAGCTATTTAGATTCGGAAGGCGTAAAAGATTTTCTGAATGGAGCCCCGTTATTATCTTTTGAACGAGCGGCACCGTCTATGTCTATATTAGAACCCGAAGGATTACAAATTTTGGATGAAATGATTTTTAGTGAGGAAGTTGTCGAATTAAAACCCGAAATCACTCAAAAAATCAACACCTTAGCTTACGAATTTGGTCAAATTCAATTCGTTCAAAATCGCCAATATTTTACCGATAGACAAATTTTGGAATCCATGCGTTTTCAATTAATTCGCATTTTGACTTTAGGTATTACGGGTTTTGACACGCCAGGTTCATTAAATGCGCTACCCGAAGCAAAAGCAAGTTTTGAAGGTATGCAAACGACTTTTACACCGTATTTAGAATGTTTAGAAAAAAATAAAGCGGAGAAAATTGATAATTTATTTAAGGATGTAATTTTATATTTAACGGATAATCAAGATTTTGAAATGTTTAATCGGTTGATTTTTATTAAAAAATATATCAATCCGTTGTACGCTGAAATTTTGAAAGCACATCAAAAATTAGGTATCGAAACCATTAATGAAGTTACGACCGTCAAACAACCTATCAATTATTTTGCAGATAATATTTTTGCAAACGACTTTTTAAACGCCCAATATTATTTACAATTAGATGATAGAATTGATAATAAATCAGTCGTTGAATTAGGTCGATTATTATTCTTTGACCCCATTTTGTCCGTTAACAATGAACGTGCTTGTGCCTCTTGTCATAATCCTAAAAAGGGTTTTACCGATGGCAAACCGAAAAGTATAGCTTTAGATTTCAAAGGAACGGTTAATCGGAATGCACCAACATTGATTAATGCCGTTTATGCCGAAAGTTTCTTTTATGATTTGCGTGCGGAGATGTTTGACCAACAAGTTGACCACGTTATTTTTAATGAAAAAGAATTTCACACGAATTATAAAGATATTTTTAAAAAATTAAACCAAAGCGAGGAATATCAAACGCTTTTTCAACAATCATTCGGATATTTTTTTGAAAAACCGATTAATAAAAACACCATTACGACCGCACTTTCCGCTTATGTCAAATCACTTTCCAGTTTTAATTCCGATTTTGATAAATATATCCGTGGTGAAACGGAAAATTACAGCGAAGCCGCAAAACGAGGTTTTAATTTATTCATGGGCAAAGCGACTTGCGGCACTTGTCACTTTGCACCGACATTTTCAGGTTTAGTACCGCCACATTTTCAAGAATCCGAAAGCGAAGTTTTAGGTGTTCCATCAAATTTAGACACAATTCATCCTATTTTAGATGCAGATTTAGGTCGTTTTGATAATAAAAAAATCAAAGAAAAAGCCGAACATTTTCGCAATTCTTTTAAAACCGTAACTGTTAGAAATATTGGTATTACTGCACCTTACATGCACAACGGCATTTATTTGACATTAGAAGAAGTCGTCCAATTTTATAATCGAGGTGGCGGATTAGGCATTGGTTTAGAAGTACCGAACCAAACCCTTTCAGGTGATGCCTTGAATTTGACGCAAAGCGAAATCAAAGATATTGTAATCTTTATGGAAACCTTGACAGACACAACCGGTATAGCTGAAACTCCGAGTCGATTACCCCTGTTTAATGATGAGAAATTAGATAAAAGAGTGATTGGCGGAAAATATTAAGAGACACCAATAGTTTAGATTTACTTATAGCCACCGGACTTTGTCTAGTGGCTTTTTTGATTTTAATACCTTGAAATACCTATATTTGTAAAAACAACTAAATTAAATTTTTATGATTTTTAACGTCAAGAATTTAGGCTATATAGAAGAGGCTTCGGTGGATTTGAGTAAGGATTTAATCGTGCTTACAGGGCAGAATA
>CAWVWD010000051.1:0-13312 GCA_963933585.1 uncultured Saprospiraceae bacterium | reverse complement strand
TAAATAAATAGTAATATGTTTAAATTTCGATGTAAGATAGTAACTTTTAATAAAAACCAAATATTTTTTGATTTCTTTTTCAAAGTTCCTAATTATCCATTGAAATTTATAAACCTTAGTCGAACGACTAAATTAAAAATCACACGGAACATAACTTTTTTCGAATTTTAATCAAGTTAATTTAAAAATTATCGGTTTCAATAATTTGATAATTCATAATTTTACGTACATAATAAATTGGTAATCATTTGTTTATAAATAAATATTAATAAAATAGCGATAAGATGTTTACACAGAAAGAATTAGAAATAATTTGCGATTCGGCAAAAAAAATAATTTCTGAGGTTGCAATTTTCATTAGAACGGAAAAGAATAAGGTTTCAAAAGCTGATATTGAGCAGAAGGGGCTAAACGACTTGGTGAGTTATGTGGATAAAACGGCAGAAATGCGGTTAGTTGAAAAGCTAGGTCAATTATTACCCTTGGCGACTTTCATTACAGAAGAATCGACTATTGAAAATAAAAAAAGTGCATATTATTGGGTAATTGATCCGTTGGATGGAACGACGAATTTCTTGCATGGAATTCCACATTTTGCAATAAGTGTTGCTTTGGTTCATAAGGAAGTTCCGATTATCGGAATTATTCAGGATGTAATGCGAGATGATTCTTACTCAGCGTATAAAAACGGTGGTGCTTTTTTAAACGGTGAACGAATTCAAGTTAGTCAATCGACTCGAGTTTTGGATTCTGTTTTAGGAATGGGTTTTCCATATAGTGCATATGAAAACATGGACTCCGTCTCAAAATCAGTGAATTATTTTTTGAGAAATGCAAGAGGTCTTCGTAGAATTGGCTCGGCTGCATTAGATTTGGCTTACGTCGCAATCGGTTACCTCGATGCGTTTCATGAAGTAAATTTGAAAGCTTGGGACGTTGCAGCTGGAATTTGCATTGTTCAAGAAGCTGGTGGAATCGTTCAAGATTTCTCGGCGAAGAATAATTTCCTTTTTGGTGGCGAAATTATCGCCTCTAATCCAAATATTGCGAAAGAGTTACAGGGATTGATTTACGGGTTTTATATTGATTCTTGATAGAATAAGGGGTAAAGAAGGAAGAGTCCGCATCGTTTTAATGTCACGCTAATCCGATTCGGACTTTTAATAAAAATGTCATTTATCGGAAAAAAGGGGTTGTGCTTCTATTAAGTTGTTTATTCAATAATTGGAAGTTTACTTTTGAGGCGTAATTTAAGGGATTAAGGTTGAAACCTAAAAACCTTCAAATTAAAACACTTTTAGGGAAACGAAAATAATTTTGCCATAATTGGTAGCTTATTTATTTCCGCTTCCTTCAAACCATAACTATGAATATTTTAGAAAATATACGAATTGCGATTGATTCTATTCGATCAAATTTTTTGAGAGCTGCTTTAACGTTTTTAATTATTGCGATTGGAATCATGGCATTAGTTGGAATTTTGACGGCTTTGGATAGCGTCTATGCTTCGTTGAGTTCGAACCTTTCAAGTATGGGTGCGAATACGTTTAATGTCGTTCCATCGGGACAAGGTGTCCGTGGTGGCGGTCGTCGGAATCGCAAAAAGGTTGGAAAGTCGATTTCCTATCGGGATGCGATGGAATTTAAAGAACGATTAGATTTTCCTGCGACTGTTTCTGTTTCTGCGATGGGAACGAGCTTGGCAACGGTAAAAAATGGTTTAGAACAAACGAATCCAAATGTTGTCGTTTATGGTGCGGATGAGTATTATTTAGCGGTTGCGGGATATGAAGTTGAATTAGGACGAAATTTTACGAGTACGGAAATTAATAATGGTCAAAGTGTGGCGATTATTGGTCAAGACTTGGTGAATTTATTATTTGATGAAAAAATGGAAAAAGCAATTGGTTCCACTATTTCTATTCGTAATATCAAATATCGAGTGATTGGTGTTTTGAAATCTAAAGGTTCTTCGATGAGTCAAAGTGGGGATAAAATCGTGATGATTCCGCTGTTAACGGTAAAACGTTATTATGGTTCTCAAACGAATAATTACAACTTAACGATTTCGGTGAAAGATGCAATAGATATGGATGCGGCAACGGCTGCAACAATTTCGACTTTCAGAAATATTCGTAAAATTAGAATCGGGGAGGATAATAATTTCGATATACAGAAAAGTGATAGTCTATTTAATCTCTTAGAAGAAAATACTTCAACATTAAGATTAGCAACGATTTTGATTGGATTAATAACGCTTTTAGGTGCTGCGATTGGTTTGATGAATATTATGTTGGTTTCAGTGACGGAACGAACTCGGGAGATTGGAATTCGAAAAGCTTTGGGTGCAAGTAGTCAAGCAATTTTATCACAGTTTTTGACAGAAGCGGTTGTGATTTGTCAACTGGGTGGAATCATTGGAATTATATTAGGTATTGGTATTGGAAATATTGTATCTTTTGCAACTGGCGGCTCGTTTGTTATTCCTTGGCTTTGGATGATTATGGGCGTTATCGTTTGTTTGATTGTCGGGTTGGTTTCAGGACTTTATCCTGCAATGAAAGCTGCGAAATTAGATCCAATTGAAGCTTTGAGATATGAGTAGATTTTAATAATTAGGAACAGAGATGTTAGACACTTCTGAAATAACCAAAAATTTGAGTTTAAATGGGATTATTTATTTAAAATTAATCAAGAAGTGTTCGTTTTTGCAATGAGCTCTAATAATAAAAAGCTAAAGTCATTGATTTTTATAAGGCTAATAAGTCGAATAACAATACTTGAAAATAAGAGGTTTATTATTTCTAATTATTAAAAAAAAACGCTAGTGCATTCGTTCAGAAATCCTTGACAGTTAAACCGTGTCGGTTTTTAAAACCGACACGGTTTCTACGAGAATAAACTATCAATAACTTTTGAGCAGTTGCACTAGTTAGGGGTTTATCCTAATATTATTCATAATTTTAATTCTCAATAAAATCAAATATGTACAGACCAAAACCGGAGGAAACACTTCCCTATTTTCATCATTATATTAGTTTAGTTCAAGATGGAAATATCGTAGAAATTTTAAAAAATAATCAAGCCGAAATACAAAATTTGATTAAAAACATTCCTTCTGATAAAGCAGAATATCGTTATGCAGAAGGAAAATGGAGTGTGAAAGAATTATTGATGCATCTTATGGATACGGAAAGAATTATGACTTATCGTGCGTTGAGGTTTGTTCGCAATGATAAGACTGATTTAGTCGGTTTTGATGAAAATACTTATGCTCCGATGGCGAATGCTGAAAATAGAACGCTGATAGATATTGCAGCAGAATTTCAAGCGGTTCGAAATGCGACAATTGCGATGGTGAAACATTTTACAATAGAAATGATGAATAGAAGTGGAACTTCAAATGGTGGAAGCTGCTCTGTTCGTGGTTTGATTTATATCGTAGCTGGACACGAATTACATCACCGAAATATTTTGGAAGAACGCTATTTGTAATATGTTGTTATTTCGACGTATTGCTGTTATCGTAAGGAAGTTTTTAAGTACTCCTTTTTCAATAAACCATAAATTTCCATATCGAGAAACTCATTATTTAGAAAGCAATCAGAACGAAGTGTACCTTCATAAGTAAAGCCTAAACGTTGAGCAACACGTTTGCTTGCTGTATTTTGAGTACTGACACTAATTAGTATTCGGTTTAGATTTAAATGCTTAAAACCGTAATCAATCAATCGTTTAGTGGCTCTAGTGACAATTCCTTTACTTTGAACATTTTCAGCAATCCAATAACCAACTTCACCTTTCTGGTGTGCTTTCCGAATTGCATTAAAACCGACCAAACCAACGATATTTCCTTTATAAATAATTAAGGTATGAAATTGTTGTCCACCTTGATTAAAGCGACGAGCTTCCTTTAGAAATTGACGAGAATCATCTGCTGTTTTCGTTTCTTTTACCCATGGTAACCATTTCTCTAAATGAGTTCGATTTGTATTTACTAAGGTAAATAACTCTTCTGCAAAATCAACTTGTGGCTGATGTAAGATTAAATCGTCATCAATTTTCAAAAAAGGAGAAGCCATTTATTACATAGTAGCATTATTTCAGGGTTACATTGTTCCATTGTTCTTATCGTCTGAACGATTAACAATGAAGCAATGCAACAGTGAAACAATGAATATTAATTCAATCGAATTTCCTCATTATTTTCATCGTAGAAACGATATTCAATTAACTGGAAATCAGAATTTAATTTCAATTTAATCCATCGACCATACTTTAAGAACCAACGCATTTGTACACTTGGTAAACCTTTTTTCAAGTAGGCATGAACGAAAGGATGTACTTCCAAAGTCAATGCTGCTGGTGGCTGAGAATTTGCAATAAAACTCAAATCTCTTTCGATATCATCCGTCAATAAAGCCGAAGAATTAATCTTTCCTGTACCTTGACAGGTTGGACATTTTTCTGCTGTATTGATATGAATTTCAGGTCGAACACGTTGTCGTGTAATTTGCATCAGACCGAATTTGCTCAATGGCAAAACCGTATGTTGAGCCCTATCAATCTTCATCGCCTGCTTCATCGCCTCGTATAATTTCTTCTTATTCTCAGGCGCTTTCATATCAATAAAATCAACGATAATAATTCCACCAATATCTCGTAAACGGAGTTGACGACCGACTTCTTCTGCCGCTTCCATATTTACAGATAATGTACTCGTTTCTTGATCTTGTCGACTACTTTTATGTCCACTATTCACATCAATTACGTGCATCGCTTCCGTATGTTCGATGACTAAATAAGCGCCGCTCGACATTGTCGCCGTTTTTCCAAACGAAGATTTTATCTGTTTCGTAATGTGATGCGTATCGAAAATCGATTTACTTGAGCTGTGATAATTCACGATTTTTACTTTGTCCGGAGCGATTCGTCCCAAATAATTTTGGATATTATGAAATAACTCTTTGTCATTTACCACAATTCTATTGAACGAACTACTCAAAATATCTCGTAAGATACTTGATGTTTTATCCAATTCGCTCAATAATTTTTTAGGAGGTTTTGCTTGATGTAATTGCTCATGAATCTGTTTCCACTTGCTCATTAGCAACAATAACTCTTCATGTAAATCAGCTACTTTCTTACCTTCCGCAGCCGTTCTTAATATTAATCCAAAATTCTTTGGACGAATACTTTCTGCCAATTTCTGTAATCGTTTGCGTTCTTCTCTGTTTGATATCTTCTTAGAGACGGCAACCATATTCGCAAAAGGTGTTAGAACAATATAACGACCAGGAATTGTGATTTCACAGCTTAACCTCGGACCTTTTGTTGAAATCGGTTCTTTCAGTACTTGCACCAAAATATGTTGGCGTTTATTTAGTACTTGATTGATTTTACCGGTTTTAATAATTTCAGGTTCAAAGTTAAATCCATCTAACATAGACGTTTTTAAGTTTCCATTAATTGATTGATCGGTATATTTCAACAGCGAATTCAATTTTGGGCCTAAATCCGTATAATGCAAGAAAGCGTCTTTCTTGTAGCCAATATCTACGAAAGCAGCATTTAATCCCGGCATCAACTTTCGTATTTTGCCCAAGAAAATGTCACCTACTGTAAAGTTATTGTTAGTCTTTTGATGATGAATCTCAACCAACTTTTTGCCTTCCAATAGTGCAATTTCTACTTCTGTTGGTGTAGCATTGATGATTAATTCTTTTTCCAATTTTTTTCTATTATGAGTACATTTTGCCTTCACACAAAGTCAACAAGATATATCAGAGAAGCGTGAATAGTCTGTTTAGTATTGAATTAATATCTTTTTAATATTTTCAATACAGATAACTTTACTTGCTTAATTTTTTCTGAACAACGTATTGTTGTTGATATTTCTTTGTTTTGTTGCTGCATTCGGAATAATAGTAAACGAACTTTTATTCGTTATTTCTGTATTCCTGAATAATGTCTTGTTCTGAAAAGTTAACACTGTCGAGCCATTATATGCAAATCATTTCGAATTTGCAATATTCAATACATCTGAAATCGATGTATAATGGACACAGTTGTAATAGTCTAAGAGAATTAGACCCAATAAGGTATAGTAGAATAGATAACCTAAAGATGATAATTGTAAAGAAAGGATAATTATTAAGTTGTTGCTTTGTAGCAAGATATCATATCTTGACATTTTGGACTACTTACAACTTGTGATAGTTGGGGCAAATTATTACAATAGTAATAAAGGTCAATTATAATTATAATTGACAACAAATATTTTTTAATAAAAAATTGATATTAAGGGGATTCACTCGGCTAAGGACATCATAAAGGACGACTTACCCTAATTGATGAACTTATCAGTTACCTAAAATAAATAGGCACATGAACGAATTTAACGATACTTTCGTATCATTTTTCATTCATGTGCTTTTAAATCTCTTAGAACCTTACAAGGTTGTTCGAAAAATAATATGATTTATCCTATCAAAATATTACGAATAATATTCTAATAAAAGTCAAATTCTATTTCTTCTTCTTGTGACGATTCTTACGTAATCTCTTCTTACGCTTATGCGTAGCAATTTTGTGACGTTTGCGTTTTTTTCCACAAGGCATAATGTCCTCCTGTTTTTAAAAAGTTTTTAAATAAATTTAGAACTTCTACTTAAGTTTCTTTATGATTTGCTCAATATCTGACTTCAATTTCTCGTCCTCAGACAAAGATAAGCATTTATTATACGAATTAACAGCTTTTTGGTTTTTTCCGAGTGATTGATACATTTGAGCCAGTGCATAATGTGCTTTTACATTACTAGGTTCTAATTTTACAACTACTTCGTATCTTTCTATCGCCTTGTCATATTGACCAGAACGAATTGAAAGCTGACCGAGTGCCATTAAGACGGCTGTGTTTTCCGGTTTTTGCTGTGATAATTCCTTTAGCTTCGCAATTCCTTGCATCGGCTGTTCTGATTCCACATAAGTCAACGCTAAGTTGATTTGATGTTGAGTTTCATCAGGATTTATCTCAATTGCTTTCTTAAATGCTTTGACCGCTTGTTTTATTGCAAATTTTCTGATTTCTGCATCTTTTTCTCGTTGCAATACAAATCCGAAAGTTGTTCCTGCAATTGACCAAGCTATTTCCGTATTCTCTATTTCAGCTACTTTCATTGCATAAATTCCTCCGATTGAGAACTTGCTGAACAAATTCCACTCCCGGGAAATAGCTTTGAAAGATTCCGCTCTAAGTGAATCCGTTAATTGTAGCGGAAGCTGAGCTTCTATAGCCACAATAGGTGCTAAATTTTCTTCGGTCAAGTCAGCCTTTGCTGACATAATCATTTTTTCAGTATCGGTAGAACTTTCTGCAACTAAAGCTCGGGTTTTCTCTATTGTCGAACTTGTATTTGGTTTTGTTCTAATACCGAAATATAATAAAGCGAATAAAGCGACACTTAAAGCAATGACAATAATTTGTAAATTACGTTGAGACATTGCTAATTTTTTCAGTGTTTATAATTTTCTACTTTTCTTCTACTTTTACGTTTTCTTTCACAGAATCCACAAACGATTTCGATGGTTTGAAAGCTGGTATGTAGTGAGCAGGAATTTCGATTGCCTCATTTTTCTTGATGTGACGACCAATCTTTTTAGCCCTCTCTTTCAAGATAAAACTACCAAATCCTCTAACATAAACATTTTCCCCATCCGAAAGAGAACTTTTCACTTCTGTGAAGAACTCTTCCAAGGTAACTAACACATCGACTTTTGCGATTCCTGTTTTATCTGCAATTTTTGCTACTAAATCAGCCTTTCTCATTCCTATTTAATTGATTTTTAGTAAGTTACCTAAAAAAATTGTCGCTTTTTAGATAAAGGCGACTGCAAAGGTCGTAATTTTATTCAAAAGTCCAAGACATTTGTAATTTATTTTAAATCAATGGAATGTGAATATATTAACTTTTACAATCAGATAAACGTATTTTAGTTTGTAGTATTATAATCAGAACTGCATTACACACTACAAACTATCGGCTATAAACCTAAAACTTACATTACCTTTCCTTTTATTAAAAGCGATGATATATTTCAAAAAATTGCAAATAAGCCTTATTTAATTTGTGACTATTCTCATATGTAATAATTCCATTTTATGGAAAGTGGAATTGACGATTAATACGAGTGAAATAGTTTTTAATTATATAAACAACTAATTGAATATCAAGCTCAAATGTAAAAATAAAATTAGTTTTTTGTGTATTTATATTTAATGTTTTTATAACTTTTTTACAACTTTCTAAACAAATTGCTTATTCTTAGCTTTTTTAGTGATAATAGTTACATTATAAATACATTTTGGTTACAACTAAAAAAATATAGAACTGATAATCAAATATTTATAGATTCTTCATAGATAATCAAATAATGGACAAAAACCGTAAAAAGGACTTTAAAACGAATTTGCTAGTATGGTTTAGTCAGAATCATCGCCCGATGCCTTGGAAAGGAGAGAGAAACCCTTATTATATATGGCTTTCTGAAATCATTTTGCAGCAGACTCGTGTCGAACAAGGGTTACCTTATTTTTTGAAATTCAAAGATAATTTCCCGACGGTTCAGGATTTGGCAGACGCTTCGGAAGATAGCGTAATGCTATTGTGGCAGGGTTTGGGTTATTATTCGAGGGCAAGAAACCTTCATTCTTCAGCCAAATATATTGCTTATGAACTAAATGGCGAATTTCCAAAAACGTATGATACAATTATCAAACTAAAGGGCGTTGGAACTTACACAGCAGCAGCTATTTCGTCTTTCGCTTATGATTTGCCTTACGCTGTGGTTGATGGCAATGTTTATCGAGTTTTATCTCGATATTTTGGTATCGAAACGCCAATTGATACAACGGAAGGGAAAAAGGAGTTTTCAAAACTAGCGGAGGAATTGATTGACGCAAAACGTCCGGCAGATTATAATCAGGCTATTATGGATTTTGGGGCAACGCATTGCACGCCACGAAACCCAAAATGTTCGGTTTGTATTCTAAATAAAGATTGTATCGGATTTAATACGCAAAAAAATGACATTTTACCTATTAAATCAAGGAAAATAAAAAAGACGGAACGTTTTTTCAGCTATTTGCTTATTAATTATGACAATTCTGTATATTTACAAAAACGGACAAAAAAAGATATTTGGCAAAATTTATATCAATTTCCAATAGTTGAATCTCAAAAAGTAATTGATTTCTTGGAACTTCAAAAGTCTGAAATTGGACAGGAAACGGCCAATAAAATGACAAATAAAACGCCAATTATCTCTAAAACACATAAACAGATTTTGACGCATCAAAAGATTTGGGCGACTTTCTACGAATTAGAATTAAAGGAGGATTTAAGTGCAGAATTTATTGTAAAAGAAAATTTGATAAGAGTAAAAAAAATCAATTTAGATAAATTTGCATTTCCAAAAATTATTGATTTGTTTTTGAAGGATAAAACCTTATCTTTAAAATTATTTTAGCTTCTGTTTGAAGTAATTTCTTATTCATTCATCAAAAAATTTATTAGAAAATGATTTCATTAAATAGAGTAACATTAGTTGGAAATCTTGGGCAAGACCCAGAAATTCGTTATTTGGATAATGGTGTAGCTGTCGGTAGGTTTTCAATAGCAACGACTGAAAGTTACCGTGATTCTGAGGGCAACTGGCAAAATAGACCAACGGAATGGCATAATATTGTAGTTTGGAGAAGTTTGGCAGAACGTGCAGAGAAAGAATTGAAGAAAGGAATGGCCGTTTTTGTTGAAGGTCAAATTAATTATCGTGCTTACGATGATAAAGACGGAAACCAGCGCAAAATTACAGATATTCTAGCTCGTTCTTTCCGTCCTTTCATAGATACTCGCACTGGCGGCGGCGGAGGGGCTGAATTTCCTTCTGCAGAGAATGATCCGTTTGCGAATAAAAGTTCAAATCCTGCTCCTCAAACGAATTCGAATCCAGCTCCGACTCCTGTGGCAAATAACGCAGAGAAACCGGCTACTTCTAATGAGAATACTGGCGGAGATGAAATGGGTGATGATTTACCATTTTAATCAATCGTTAGGCAAAATATTTTCTTAAGATTTATAATGAGATAAGATAAGAGGCACTTTGAGAAGTGCCTCTTATCTAAATGTTGGAAGGCTAGAAAGTTAATACAATTTTAAAAAAAGATAAAACGTATCTAAATTATTGATTACCAATTACTAATCACCAAATTTAAAAAAATAAGTGGAATCATTACCCGAAGGAGAACAGATTTTTTCTGAAATATTATTATTAATTCCTTCTATTGACACTATTTTGGCTTACATCGCCATCTTGATTTTATTAGTGTGTTCTGCTTTAATCTCTGGATCTGAAGTTGCCTTTTTTTCTATCAAAAAAACGCAAGAGATGGAACTACAATCTTCTAATCTACTCGTTGATAAACTCATCTTAAAACTACTTGTCAAGCGCCAACATCTATTAGCTACTATTCTAATTGTCAACAATTTTGTTAATATCGGAATTATTATTTTATCCTCTTTTACATTGGATAAAGCATTGCTACAAGCGGATATTCCATCTTGGGCAGTTTTTCTAATTAATGTAGTATTGGTAACTTTCATTTTGGTTCTCTTTGGAGAAATTGCACCGAAAGTTTATGCCAATATCAATAATCTGAAATTAGCTCGATTTATGGCAAAACCATTGAATATTTTGAATAGAATTTTTTACCGGTTGAGTAATTTATTGGTAAAAAGTACGATGATTATTGAAAGAAAATTGGGTAAACAAGCAGAGAAAGAAGAATATTCGATTGAGGAAATCGAACATGCCATTGAGATTACAATGCAAGGGGAGGAAGAAAATGAAATGACAATTGAGCAGGAAACAAATGTGCTGAAAAATATCCTACATTTTGGTAATCATACGGTAAAGCAAACGATGCGTTCTCGTATGGATATCCTGGCCATTGAATTTCAAACGGAATATTTTGAATTATTATTAATCATTGAGAAAAATAATTACTCTCGAATTCCTGTTTATGAAGAGCAATTAGATGATATCAAAGGTGTACTTTATGTAAAAGATTTGATTCAATACTTAAATGAACCGAATGATTTCGAGTGGCAAAAGGTTATTCGCCCTTCTTTTTATGCTTATGAAGATGATAAATTAGAAGATTTATTACATCGGTTCAAAATGGAAAAAATCCATTTGGCAATCGTTGTCGATGAGGATTATGGTGGTGTTTCAGGATTGATTACGATGGAAGATGTTTTGGAGGAAGTTACCGGAGATATTGAAGATGAATTTGACCAACCTTTGGAAGCTAATTATCTGAAATTTGATGATTATACCTTTATTTTGAAAGGTAAAACGTTACTGAATGATGTTTGTCGAATTACAAATATTGATATTGATACCTTCGAAGAAGAGAAAAATGAAGTTGACTCTATCGCTGGTTTATTGCTTCAGTTAGCGGAAGGTTTGCCGAATGTCAATGAGAAGTATTTTTTCAAAAATTTTATTCTTGAACCTGTCGCCGTTAATGATAGAAGTATTACGCAAGTAAAAATAACGATTTTGAAGGGTTAATTATATTGATATTTATATCAGAATATTCAACGGATAATTAATACCATTAATTTATAGATAAATAACTAAACACACACACTTAAACGGATGAAGATTAAAGGAATTCTTTTTATTGCAATAATATTGATTGTAGCAGCTTGTGGAAATGAAGATTATACACCTAAACCCCGTATTTATCCTAAAGCGGAATTACCAATAAAAGCTTATAAAGCTTTTGATACAGAATTCTGTTCATTTACATTTCAGCAGCCAGAAGCGACTGAAATAAAACGTAAAAAAGAATTTTTTGGAAACCCCACAGTGAACTCTTGCTGGTTTGACTTATATTATCCGACATTAAACGGTTCGATTCATTTTACATATTATCCGATTACAAAGGAAAAGCCGTTATACGAGTTTGTGAAAGATACTTATAGGATGGAAGATCAACATGTTCAAAAGGCAACTTATATGGATCATGCTGTAATCTTAAAGAGAGCGGATCATGTTTTTGGAGAATTAACGGATATTGGTGGCGATGTTGGAATGCCTTTTCAGTTTTTTTTAACAGATAGTACGACACATTTCGTTCGTGCAGGTTTGTCTTTTAATACAGCTGCAAATTCAGATTCTCTAGCGCCTGTGATTGAATATGTGAAGGAGGATATGATGAAACTAATTGAGTCTTTTCAATGGAAAGATTAACGACAGATACGCACAGATGTGCGTATCTACGATTTATTTCTTCTGTTTCTCATTTTGAAATTTCTTTTCGGCTTGAATTGCAGATTTTGCATATTGAATGACTTTATGTTCATCGGGAACGCCCACATATCGACTGATTTCTACGCCCTCTGAATTCAAATATAGAATGGTTGGATAAGCCGCAATATTATATTCGCTTGCCAATTTGTAACCGTCGCTACGTTCTGCATCAATCAAATAACTCACAAAGTTCTCTTCTAATAAATTAATAATCGGTCGTTTTTTAATCATTCCTTCATTCAAAAAAGGACAAGTCGTACACCAATCGGTATAAAAAGCAAGGAAAATCGGTCGTCTTTTTTTGAATGCCTTTTGGAACAAACCAGTATAGGTCGGATTATACTCTATCTCGATTGTACCTCGGAATCTCCAAATATTACCACTATATGTAGTTTCCGAATTACTGGAGGAAGCCATGGTTTTCTTTTGTGGACGACAACTTATCATTACAATGCAACAAAGTATAATACTTATTATACTTACTATTCTTAATCGTTTTTGCTTATTCAATTATTTAATCGTTTGTTATGAATGTTGTTCAATTAGCTAATTTAATGAAATTATGGAGACTAACATTTTTTCAGTTTATTTTAATTAAAAAAAATGGTAACCAACCTTGATTGAGTACCATTTTTGAATTTAATTCTTATTTTCTAAACTGAATTTTATTGTCCTAAATGACTTCGAACCATCCAAGCCATTTTTTCATGTTGTTGCATTAATCCAATAAGGAAATCCGCAGTCCCTTCGTCTTTTAGAGCTTGAGTAATCTTGATATCACTTCTTAATTTTTGAATAATGAACTCGTGATCAACTAATATATTTTGAAGCATTTCCTTCGCATTTCCATCCAGGTGATTCGTTTCTTTTACTCGAGTATTATCCAAAAATGCACTCAAAGAACCAATACTATACTCTCCTAAACTCCTAATTC
>CAWVWD010000050.1:0-13346 GCA_963933585.1 uncultured Saprospiraceae bacterium | reverse complement strand
AAAACGATAAAAAACTTAAAATACGATATGCCAAGTTAATTGGCTCGGTAAATATCGTAATTATGTTTTTTAAGGTTAAATTCTGGATGATTTCGTTCGTAATAATGTGTTTTAGGCCATCAAAGTTGACAAAAGCATCATTGAGTGACATTGAAAATACGATTATTGTTAATAATAATATTCCTAAAACGTATTTTAAATCTTCTTTTTCTAATTTGCTTGAAGATTTCGTTTGAATTGAATTGTTAGAATTGATGTTTTTATTTGTAAAATTTTCAGTATTTGCAGTGTTTTTAATCTTTTTATTTGTCTGTTTGTCTTAGACATTAATAATTATTTTTAGATGAATTAATTATTCATTGATTATAAAAAAATGTGACATATATTTTTATTAATCATATTATGTTGAAAATCAGTTTTTGGCACAGCTTATGCCTAATAAAAAGTGTAAGTTGATAAAATAGAACTTTTTAAATAATATAGAAATGAAAAATTTAGGTGCATTATTAGTTAGTTTCCTTTTCACAACAATAGTAGTAGCAGGACCAATTAACGTAACGAACTTAGGTGATGATAACGAAACAACAGTTTCTTCTATCGAAGCAACAACTCAAAAAAGAGTAGGTCAAGTAGTTTACAACTGCGGAACTATCCTTTGCGAAGGAGTTAAAAAAGCTTTTCATTCTAACGGTCAACTACAAATCATAGGTACTTTCGAAAAAGGTATTGCAGTTGATACACTTAAAGAGTTTGCAGCAGACGGACAAATTATCCGTTTGTTCCACCCTTCCGATAGAAATGGATTTGAAAAACAATTCTATCCAAACGGTCAAGTAAAACGCGAGTATAGAAATAAAACAAGTAAATGTACTTATTTTTATAATGACGGAAATGTTTGGTTAACGTACAAGAATAACGAAATAGGACAACGTTCAAGTATTGTACAATTTTATGAGCACGGTCAAGTTCGTTTGGAGCAAAAAGGAAATATGCAAACGGCCTACTATCCAACAGGTGAAGTTGCTGCAAAATGTAAGCGTTCAATAGCAAATAAAATTGAAAGAGCTTTTGGCGAATCAGTAATTTATTATAATTACGAATTTATAACATACACGGAATCAGGAGATAAAGTAACAAAATCAAGTTTCGCAGGAACGGATATGGATTATAAAAATGGTTTTCCTTTATCAATTAGTGATATAAAAGACTTCGAAACTATCGTTTATTTTGAAGCGGGAAAAGCATCTAAAAAAGAAGAATTTATATATACTTCTAACACAAAAACTAAGAAAGTAACGTATGTGTCTCAATTTGGGAAATGGTACGCTACGGAATCAAATACTGTTAATATCAGAAAATAATTTTTTTTTGCCTAGTATAAAAATTGGAACAATAGTTGATGCTCGTTGAGATATAACTCCTTAATTATTAATACTCAACAATTTAAAGAAAGCATTATGTCAAACAAGACTAAAGCAAAGTCGATAAGCCTTGATCAAATGTTGTTATTCGTTTTTGATTCTTTCGATTCAATGACTTTCATTCGCACAGAAGCTAACAAAGACGAAGTACCATATGTTTTTAAGCAGAAATCATAACAACATACTCATTACTCTGTTTACCTAAAGAAATTAGAAATTAGAAAGCGATATAGAACTAGATGTTTTATATCGCTTTTTTAGTTTTATGCGGTAATGCGAACCTAAGGAGTCCAAACATACTTAAATATAGACAAGTTTCATTTTGGGATTTTTGTTTTAAAATTGGGATTTTAGTGATAAATTTGTTTCCACAACTCAATTACTTCTTTCGCTTCTTTTACATCATGAACTCGCAATAGGTTTCCGCCATTCTGTAAGGCCAAAAGATGCAAAGCAGAAGTAGCACTCAAAGCAGCTTGGGGTTGAATATTCAATAATTTGTAAATCATAGATTTTCGAGAGATACCAACCAAAATTGGCGAATCAATAATTTGGAAATCTTTCAGTTGTTTTAATAATTGATAATTATGGTCAATCGTTTTACCGAAACCAAAACCAACATCCAAAAGAATATCTTTCACACCTAGCTCTCGTAAGATTCCAACCTCCCGAATGAAAAAATCTGTAACATGCGTAATTACATTATCATATTTAGGATCATGTTGCATTGTCTTTGGCGAACCATTCATGTGCATCAAAATATAAGGAACATCCAGAGCCGCAACGGTTTCATAAAGTTTATCATCGAATTGACCAGCAGAAATATCATTTATCAAATGTCCACCGGCTTCAATCGCTTGTTTTGCAACTTCTGATTTTACCGTATCAATGGATAGAATCGATTCCTCAAAACGTTTCGTAATCGCTTCGACGATGGGTATAACCCGTTTTAATTCTTCTTCTGTACTAATAATTTCCGCTCCAGGACGGGATGACATTCCCCCAATATCAATAATATCCGCCCCTTCCTCCAACATTTTTTCAACCTGAAACAACGCATTATCCATAGAATTATAACGTCCGCCATCAAAAAAAGAATCGGGCGTAACATTCAAAATTCCCATAATTTTGGGCGTTGATAGGTCGAGTAGTTTACCTTTACAGTTGATTGTTTTCATTATCCTTTTTATTTTTGTCTAATATGCCGACAAAGTTGGTAAGTGTTTTCGGATTTTCCAAAAAGGTTTTTGATAATTTGTGAAATAAGGAAGCTTATCACGTTCCTCTCTACTTAAAGACTTTAATTGTATTACCTAAATCAGATTAACAACTTAATGGGACAAATTCACTATTAAAAAATGAATCGTTCCTCTGTTTCCTCCATATTATTATAAGATTTTTTGTAACCTTATTTTAGGATGACACAACGATACGAAATAAAAAGCCGATGGAAAATTTCTTTCCAGCGGCTTTTTATTTCGTGTTTTATGCGAAAATCGTCTTTCGTTCATCGTCTTTTGTCTATTCCTAACTTTTCAAAACCGCATCAATCTCCGCTTTAATCTTTTCTTTCGCCGCTTCATCGGCTAAGGTTTCCCGTCTTTTCCGTTTTTGATCGGCATTACTTTCGTAAATGACGTATTGTTCGTATTTCACATTATCTTTATCAATCCAAATATCCTTGCCTATATTACAAAGTACAATCAACTCTTCATACAAATTATTTCCTAATTCAGTCCGTCTTTCGACCATAATATCACGGTCACTAACTTTATCTTTTTGAATGTGAATCGAGTTCTCAAAACCTAAAACGGTATCTGCTACTTTTTTCAATGTTTCTTCTGACAAGCCTGCATCACTCAGAAAGGGTAACATTTGATTTCCAACACGAATCACACGACGACCACAAAACAACAATTGAGCATCTGACATATCACCCATCTTTTGAGTGCCAAAGCGGCGATATCGTCCCGATTTGTTGTGATATTTCATTGCAACTCGTGTCATCACACTACGAATCGAAATTTTTAACTGATTCATTGCATCCGCTTTTTTATCGGTCATTTGCATCTGAATGCCCAGTAATTCATCATCATCCGGTAATTCCACGAATTTATTACAAGCCGCCTCGAACTTCGTCAAACGTCCTGTATCATAACTATACGTTTCAAAACTGGCCATATCCCTTTTCGTATAACTGATATGTTCCATACATTGTACATATAATTCCGAATCGGGATAATTATACATACGATTTGCTGCTTGCTTTTTCATACAAAATCATTTTGATTACAAATAATAACCTTGCAATAATAAATTATTTTGTTTTAATAATCAAATTTGTTTGTGTTTTTATGATATTTTATACTCAGATAAATTATTCTGATGTAATAAATTGTTTAGATATTCAGTTGTTAATCATTGAAGGATTGAACCTATCCCTAACTTTTCCCTTAAAATGAAAGGGAAGAACACTCGGAAGTTGATAATTCCGAGTACTGTCGTTAGGCTTTTCTCCCTTTCAAGGAAGAGATTGAGAGAGGGTTCAATCGTTGAGAAATTCAAACAATTTTCGTTTTAATTTCCCTTAATAGTTTTTTCTTTCAATTTCAAGGTAGAACCAGGTTCGATAAGGTGTAGGTATTTGTAATTAAAAGCTTTGTAATCGTGGACGATGATTTGACTACTGCCAAGTTCGGGTTTACTTTTGAAGATCGTAAAACCCCTTTGGCAATCTTTGATTTCAATGAAGTGAATCGTGATTTTGGAATAATCCTTTGAAGCAACAGCCGTCGAAGCGTTCTGAATTTTGGAATTAAAAACCTCTACAGTACTGCGTTCTCCTGCGATAATGCCGTTTTCGGCCGTATTGATAATTTTAACTTCTTTTATCATAATAATTCCATTTTTAATATCGATTGCAGAACCGCCTGTATTATTAAAAATCGAATGTGTGATAGTGCCATTGCTATAAGCGACATCAATATTTTGACGTTTATTTTTAGAAAAAGTAGAACGTAAAACATCAAAATTCGAACGAACAATATTCAATGCGCTTATTGCTTTATTATTAAAGAATTTACAATTTTCAATTAATACATCGGCTTCATAAAAAGTAACACTTCCGCTTAATTCCCAACCTTTATAACGTAGTGTATTAAAATTACTAAAATTCACGTAACTCAATTTTGATTTGCCTTCTGCTTGAATTATCGAAAAACCATTTCCGGAATTATCAGAAGACTTAATCTCAATCGTTTCGGATGGTCTCCCGGGCATATAAACAGGTGATTTAGAAATAAAAATTGCCTTATTCACAAAGTTTAATTTCGTTCCTGCCTGAAAATTCACCTTATAACCTTTCGGAATAACAATGTTAGAATTAACGATATGACTACCTTTTAGAAATAAAATATTTTTATTAGAAACCGTATAAATATTATTAGATCGTAATTCAATATTCGTAAAAAGCTCTTGTTCTGGTGTTTGTTTTCTCGCACCTTGTAATGGAACAATCATTGAGAAAAAAGTTGAATCTGTATTCGGGATTCTATAAAAAACGTGTGTGATATCTCGACTTACATTATAGGTAATATAGTTTGGTAATTGATTGGAAAGGTTGATTGGCAGTAGCTTTGACGTTTTTAACGGGTCTTGAATTTTCTTTGTATTTGCATCAATTCCAAAACCAATAATTTCCAGTGGAATGCTGTGATAATTCGTGAGTTTTACCTGTTGAGCATTATCTTGAATACCTTGTTTGTACGCTTGAATACTCAAATTATTGAACGGTGTAAGATAGGAACGAATGTGCCGAGCATTGTCCAAAATCTCTTTTTCATCAAAACTATAACTCGAAGCTTCCCGCTGAATAAACATTTCTCGCTGGCGTAAATCACTTTCCAGGTTTGCCAAGGTATTCGCCAAAAAATCATAATCTGTATATTCATATAAATAGGCCAAATACAATTCCATGAACGCTGCATTTTTGAACAAATTTACATACAAACCATCATCCTCAAACTCTTGATTGTAGACCTGATAACCAATAAAAGGTTTGTCTTGCCAAGGTTTCACTTTCGTACCAAAACCATCAAAACCAATCGGCTCTATTTTTGAACTTTTTGGGTTAAAATAGAAGCGTTGATTATGCCAAATAATGCCATGATAAGCTTGTAAAATATCAGTAATCGCATAAAATTTTGCCATTTTATCAATATCAAAAATCTCATCCGCAGGTTTGAGATTATATTTATATTGATTCATTAAATCTTGTGCAATATTAAATTGTTTTGTTTTTTCAATGTTCGTTTGTGTGACTTGCTGACGGAAGGGTTTGACTTGTGAGACATCAAAGTTTTGGATAAATTGACGATTGCCTCTTTCTCCAAAACCATTTACTTCCCGTCGAAGATTTAACCAATACGCTTCATCCGAAAACTTTAAGATTGGACCATCTTCCCGTCTATTAAATTCCAAAAGTGGACGGTCAAAATGCTCTTCATAAGCATAAACACCGGCATTTTTATTATTAATATTCACTCGAACGAAGTCATAACGAGGAGCAATAATATCTTCTTGTCGCAAAAATTTATGGAAAATCCATTCTCGTAAGTAATTCTTAACCGCTGGGGTTTCTAACGTAAATCGCTGCATTCCTTTCCAGGAATACGAGCTTTTTGTTTTAATTCGAAAAGCCCATTTATCTGTTCTCAGGTGGTCGAGCCAATCCCCTTTTAGTCGCAAATTCAATGGAATTTCTTCATCGGCCTGCAAAATTCTACCTTTCGTCCATTCCGCTTCATCCTCAATCAATACACCAGTACTAATGGCATTTGCTCGTTTGACTTTTAATTCATCCAACCATTCTGCTCCAATTTCTAAATTAACAACTGGTGGATTATAAGGATTAACGATTTTTGGTGTTTGAATTCTCTGTATTAATAGATCATCAAAGTAAACAGGTTCTTGCGTATTTGAAGTCACATAAATTACTAAATATTCTAAGTCTTTTTCTGGTGGAACATTGAAAATAATTTCAATTTTTTCCCAACCATCTTTACTCTCAATCGCTAAGTTTTCTTCTTTATGAAAATCCGTCTTCTCTGGTGCAGAAATTACTAACGAACCGCCTGCAATATTCATTTTATATCGCCAAACACTGACTCTGTAACGTTCGCCTTCTTTTGGAAAACGCATTTTGTAAGAAAAACCAATTCGATTAATCGTATCGACTTTAGATGAAAAACGTCCCGAAAGTGCTTCATCTAAAGATTGTGTTTGACTATTATCAAAAGTGTTCTTATCCGTCAGAAAGTACTTTCCCTGACGAACTTCGGCATCACAAAAGATGGAATTTGGAGGAGCGGGAGTTGCTAAAGGAATCAAAATTCTCAAGAATAAATACAGGAAAGTTAACACAAAAGCAAGAGCAATCGCATAAGCTGCATATTCCCAATATTTCTGTTGATTTGTTCCTATCTGGTCTTTGAGAAGCATTGTTTTTTTATTTAGTACATACGCACGAATGTGCGTACAATACAACAAATATTTTTAAGTATTAATAGTTGTTTCCATTATTTAATTAGTGCTGTATATCTTTAGAATTATTGCACGTCGGATGTGGATATATTACACAGTTGTAAATTTATCATTTAATTGTAAGTTATGCTATATAATTGATGCAAATTATATTGATGAAATGGTTTATTATTTAAATCATACTTAAAAGTGATATAGATTATAATGATTAATTGGATTAATAATATCAATTTTGCCTATAATTGTAAATAACCTTTCGATTAAGGGTGCATGGAAAACAGTACACGTTTTTCATTGTTTATAGGTGAGACGTTAAAATACAGCAATTATTGGAAATGGACGGAATCACCAATCAATTAAGAAAAAATGACGATTACACAATTAGAATATGTTATAGCAGTCGATACTTATAAAGGATTCGGTCAAGCGGCGAAACGATGTTTTGTGACGCAGCCGACGTTGAGTATGCAGATTAAGAAATTAGAGGAAGAATTGGGAATTCTCATTTTTGATAGAAGTAAAAAACCTGTTCTAACGACTGATATTGGAACGAAGGTCATCGAACAAGCGAAGAGTGCGGTTAGGGAAGCGAAACGTGTCCACGAAATTATAGAAAATGAAAAAGGCGATTTCTCAGGAATATTGAGAATCGGAATTATTCCAACAATAAGCCCGTATTTAATTCCCCGTTTTGCACCAAAATTTGTACGAAAACATCCGAAAGTTCAAGTGAAAATTGAGGAATTATTATCAAGTCAAATTATTAAAAAACTTCAAAATGATCAATTAGATGTTGGGATTATGGTTGGTCGAGAAGGTCTGCAAGGTTTGGTGAAAATTCCATTATTCTATGAGCAATTTTTGCTCTATTTTTCAAAAAATCATCCTTTACTTCGAAATGAAACCGTTGGTATTCAGGAATTAAATCCGAATGAAATTTGGCTTTTGAAAGATGGACATTGTTTCCGTGATCAAATCGAAAGTTTCTGTGGTGATACTTTTTTCAAAGGGAGAAAACAGGCTTTGGAATTTGAAAGCGGAAGTGTGGAAACCTTACGGAAAATAGTGGATAAAGAAGTCGGTTGTACGCTTTTGCCAGAGTTGGCAATTGATGAATTAAGTCGTGAGAAATATGAATCTATCCGAACTTTCAAAGGTGTAAAACCGACTCGGGAAGTAAGTTTTGTGATTCATCGAAGTTACTTGAAAGAGAATCTTATTGAAGCTTTGAAACAAGCAATTTTGACTTCTATTCCTGCGGAAATGTTGGATGCGAAGCGTGGGAAAATTGTGGAATGGGTGCAGTAGTTTTTTTAGTTTGTTTTAACTTTACTACCGCTTTTTTGGCGGTGGTAAAGTTGAATTGATTCTTCCAGCTTTAATTATCGCTTTTTTGCGACGGTAAAGCTAATATTTAGACGTTATTCTGGAAGTTCAACATCAAAATCCACATAAGTTGGCGGCATACATTTTTCATGATTACAAGTCATAAAATAAACATAACCTTTTAGCGATTGATTTGGAATGTATTTGATTTTCTGTTTGAAACTAACATTTTCTTTAAATTTAGTAATTGTTCCTTCAAAAACTGAATCATATTCAAGTATCGCTTTTTTTGAAGCAATAAGATTTCCCAAAAGCATTTCAGTACCTTCTTCATAACCCATTACAAGACAAGCTGGTCCCAAATTCGGGTTACATCGACTTTCATAATTTCCTCCATTAACCGTGATTGTCGGAATGTTACCGTTATCTTTTGGACGCATATACGGAAAATCACCATAAATCACCCAACCATCTTTAATCGTTGCTTCAATAATCAAATAAGCAATCGAGTCATTAATTTTTTCTGTTTTAAATTCCCAAGTAACTGGATTTTGAGCGTAAGTTATTTGCGTAAATCCAAGGCTGAAAACAATTGTAGTAAGTAAGTATAAATTTTTCATGCGAACAATTTTGAAAGTATTCTCAATCTCCAGTTTGGGTTTTATAAAATCTTTGATTTCCAAGCTGTAGCTTGGAAGTACTTTATTATAAAAGTATTTCATTACCAATGAAGTAGAAAGGTATTTAAAATGGCTTTAACGAAGTTTATGATTTTGAAAAGGTTTTAAGAAAAGCAGTTTTTTATATAAATTATGATTTCATTCGAGTTATTTTTGACGATTATTTATCAATAAAATCAAAAACATGAAAAGGATATTTTTATTATTTATATTAATAACAGTAGCAATTCCAACATTCGCACAAAACGAAATGGATTCTGATGAAGCACAAATTAAAGCGGTTATTGACCAATTATTTGACGGAATGAGAGCAGCTGATAGTACGAAAATTCGTGCCGTCGTTTATCCAAATTCGACCTTGAAAACGACTTTTATTGATAAAAAGGGAAATGCTCAACTGCATTCAGAATCGATGGAAAAGTTTATTAAATCGGTTGGTTCAGAGCATAAAGGCGTTTATAATGAGAAGATATGGAGTTACGATATTCGAGTAGATGGAACGTTGGCGACCGCTTGGACGGAATATTCTTTTTATTTGGATGAAGAATTATTGCATTGCGGCGTGAATGCGTTTGAGTTATTCAAATCTGATGAAGGTTGGAAAATCATTGGAATTACAGACACTCGACGTAAAGATAATTGTAAGGCTTCTACTGAAATTGCGATAAACGAAATGATGGATACTTGGCATAAAGCAGCCGCAACGGCGGATGAAGACGTATTTTTCGGAAGTATGACGGAAGATTGTATTTACATCGGAACGGATAAGTCAGAGCGTTGGTTGAGAGATGAATTAAAAGCTTGGTCTGCGGAATTTTTTGATCGTGAGAAGGCTTGGGAATTCAAAGCGATTGAGCGAGCAGTTTATATGTCGGACGACGGTAAATTGGCTTGGTTTGATGAGACCTTAGATACTTGGATGGGCGTTTGTCGGAGTTCAGGTGTGGTGAAATTAGTTGATGGCGAATGGAAATTGAAGCATTATCATTTGTCAGTTACGCTTCCAAATGATGCGGTAAAGAAATTTATTAAGTTACTAGAAAAGTACGAAGATAAATAAAGTTGGTAGTTTGCTGTTAATAGAAAACAAACAACTAAATTTGCGATTATTAAAGAATTGTGAGTGAAGTAAGTTGAGTGGCAAAGAACTGACAGGTTTTCAAAATCTGTCAGTTCTAATTTTATAATTTCTATAAGATATTGCAATATTACCAACTGCTTATGAAGATTTGTTAAAAATTTGAAAAATTATGTTTCCAAAGATAGGTGAATATTGTACGTTGGATGTAGTGAAAGAAGTTAATTTTGGTTTCTATCTAGATGGCGGTCCGATGGGCGAAATCTTGTTACCGACGAACGAAGTGATGGATGAAATCGAAGTGAACGTAGATACGGAGCAGGAGGTTTTTATTTATAATGATAATGAAAACCGTGTAATTGCAACGACTCGAAAGCCTTTGGCGATTGCGGACACTTTTGGTTATATGCAGTGTAAGGATGTCAATGAATATGGTGCATTCTTGGATTGGGGATTGATGAAGCAGTTATTTGTTCCGTTTCGTGAGCAGCAAAAACGTATGGAAGTTGGTCGTCATTATGTAGTTTTTGTTTTTGTAGATGAAGATACGGAACGTATGGTCGCCTCTGCTCGAATTAATCGTTTCGTTGGAAGGAAAGAGATTAAGACGTTGAAAAATGAAGAGGTTGATATTTTGGTGACGAAAAAGACCGATTTAGGTTATAAAGTCATTGTTAATAATGCAATTTGGGGATTGATTTTTAGAAGCGATGCTTATCGTCCGTTGAGAATCGGTCAGAAATCGACTGGTTTCGTTAAAACGATTCGAGAAGATGGAAAGGTCGACGTAATTCTTCGAAAAGCAGGTTTGGACGGTCTGAATGATGCGGCTCAAATTATCCTTGCGAAATTAGAAAAATCAGATAATAAAACGCTTTATCTAACAGATAATAGTGATCCGGAAGCAATTCGATTGACGCTGAATATGAGTAAAAAAATGTTCAAAAAAGGAGTTGGAATGTTGTATAAAGGAGGCATTATTGAATTAGAAATGGACAGAATATTTTTGAAAGAATAGATGTATTGTCGTGTTAATGTTCAATTAATGAAGATTAAATTTCTATAGATTTTTATAAATTGTGGATAATTGGACCTGGCAGATTTTAAAATCTGTCAGGTCTTTTTCGTAAATCGAACAGCAACATGTCAAAGCACCAGTATGATTTTTGGAAATGCTACGAATACGCACTTTTGCCTTTCGATTGGTATTTTTAATTTTTTAATGCTTTTAGCTGGCGAAAAATTAATTCAGACTTGATTTGCTTATCTCGAAACCTTGTGGACTATCTTCTTTATCAAGTTACAAATACTGACTTTTTACCGGATAAAAACGAAGAAGCATTCTCAGTAGTAAGAAAGTGATTTTAATTTATTTGAAAGTACACATTGATAAGACATTAATAATACTACCCGAGTACTAATTTTTTTAATAAAAACTTTAAAATGGGGAATTAAAATAACTCAATGCTAATAAAACCAAAGCGATAACGACGAATAACAAACCAATTAAGAAAGGTCGGTTATCAGAAGCAGAAGCCTCGGCTGTATTCACTTTATCCATTTCATCAAGGATATTTTGGGCAAGGTAAACCTGGCTTTTGGGCACAAAAAGTTCAATCGTACTCGCAGTAAGACCAACTAATGGCAAAGGGTTCGTGGCGTGTTTGTCTACGATAAAACAAGTCAAGCCTTCATTTTGTAGTTTTGCTTTATATAAATAGGCCTCTTCACTATAAGACATCTTTTTAACAATAACCAAAGTATTGTCATTAAAATCAGTCGTATTTTCCCTTTCTGCACCAAAATACTCTAAATCTGTTCGTCGTAATATTTCAATAGCATCATCTACATCGCCTTGCAAAACACTCAATTTCGCATTTCCCATTTCCGCAGCGTCCAAAGGTTCATCCTCTTCATAAGCCAAAACCTCTACGTAGCTTTCGATTTCGTTTTCTTTTAGTATTGACTTATAATGGTGAGCATCAGTTGTATGGTCGAATGTTCGGATAGTAACTAAATAGTGCATGGCGATTTTGGTTGATAATATTAAATATTAAATGCCACAAAAGTAGGTATAATTTAGGAATTGAAAAGATAAGAATTTTCAGTAAACTTTTGATGAAAATTAAAATCAGTAATGAAAACTAAAGCCAAACAAATCATTCAAAATATAAAACAAAATTATCAATCGGGACAGGTCGAAATCTTCCAAAAGTAATGTAATTCAAACTGAAAAGCTACGTTAAATTAGTTGATTTCCTAAGTACCTGTCCAATAAATAGTAGGTCGGCTGAGCCTTTGTAAATTAAGTGATTCTGACTTTTTTCGGAATGATGAAAGTTGTTTTTTCAGTATCAGAATGATGGCTTTCCATTATCTTTTCAAGAAAAAATCAAAAAATCAAAAAACCAACTTCTTAATGCCTTTTAAAATGATCGTATCAACCGCTTTAAAAAGTTTTTTTGGTATTTGGGGTCGCCAATTAATATCTTCAAAAATTTCCTCTAAATTGATATAATATTGTAATTCAGTTTCCACCATTTCTTCCACGACATGAGGACGGAAGTTCAGCATCGCAATCCAGCCATTATCGTCCTTGATATCGTCCCACCATTCTTCATAATAACAGTTATCGTCGCCATGATAATTCAGGACATTTTCACCAATTAAGATAAATTTGAAAATGTCATTTTTAATCAAATGATCGATGATTTCTCGTTTCAGGAACATCACATCATTATATAAGGCATCATTCCATTCGCCAATAAATTCAATAATTGCGTAACCTTCTTGGTAATCACAAAAAAGGATTTTCAAGTATAAAGTCGAAGAACCAAATTCTTCCCATTGTGGATGAATGTAGTAATTATAAATTTTGTTCGTGTATTGGAGTTCATTATAAGCTTTTCCGAAAAAAGGAGATTTTTTATCTTCTGAAGCAATGTATTTTTTACGCCAGCTGTAGTAAGGTTCTATATTTTGCATATAAATTGTAAGGATGAAACTATAAAGTAGGAATTACCTAAACGCAAAATCCACCGTAGAGTTCAAATAGTGTCACTTCGTTTTTTATTTTCACTTCGTTTCATTTTTCTAACGGCTAAAAAAATACTGTGGAACTCTTTAAACTTTGCCTGCTGATTCGTTGGATAGGCCTGCGATGATATTGAATTTAAAAATTAGTCGTAAATAATTGATTTTTCACAAGATCGAAATTCAAAATGTGGGGCAAATAGTACGGTTTTAGCTCTTTGATTAATGAACGACAAATTTCATTTGTGATGAAATTTATTGTCTTGT